>CAMHMM010000014.1 GCA_946186215.1 uncultured Ruminococcus sp.
TTCTTTTTGCAAGCATATAAACTCCTTTGTGTCATCCCGCTTACTCGAGCTTGTTTTTGATATACTCGAAGTAAGCGATATCCATGATCTCGCCCTCATACCACTGCAGATCATCATCGCCGTACTTTACAAGGGGGATATATTCCGAACGGGCGGTCTGTGCAATCATCAGATTGAGGGATACGGCAAAATCCTTATCGCTCACCTTTTTTCCGTTGGTCGTGCAGATGACCTCTTTGCCGTCATAGTCTCTCGAAATGTTATAATGCGACACGGCATCATTTTCAACAGAATAGGTCTCCATGCTCAGAGGATAGGGCGCACCTTCGGTGTGGCCGTAGTAATTCATGCATATGATCTCGCGGTCGGGCTTTATATACTTTGTAAAGCCCCATACGCTCATCACATTGAAGGAATATTTCTTCAGCGACTTGCCCACAGGCGTGTAAATATCAAGCATACCCAGATCATTATACGCCACCACGAGCTCATCTCTCTCGTCGCCGATAAGATCGCCTATGTAAACACCCTGAAATTCCTTTTCATTTGCAAGGATGGACTTGTATTTCTTTCTGAACGAAGCGCTTATGTTCGCCTTTGTTCCGACAGCGCCCGCATCCGTGCCAACAGCACATATGCCCGCTCCCATGATAAGAAGCGCCGCAGCTGCCGCAGCTGATCTGTGCTTCATAATTTCCGCCTCCTGTCACACTGTCAGTGATGCGAAGTTTCTGAGTATCTTAAGCCCGACCTCGCCGCTCTTTTCGGGGTGGAACTGTGCTCCGAAGATATGGCCTCTCTGCACGAGTGCTGTGATATTGGCACCGTAATCCGTATATGCCGCAACGAATTCATCTGCGCACTGCGCCGCATAGGAATGGACGAAATAAACATATTCATCATCGCCCAGTCCTGCAAGCAGCGGGCATTCGTGGTTTTTTATCAGCCTGTTCCAGCCCATGTGGGGGATGTCCAGACCTTTAGGTGTCATGAGCCTGATATCGCCCTCTATGAGCCCCAGACCATCACATTCCTCGAATTCATATCCCTTTGAGAAGATCATCTGCATACCCAGACAGATGCCCAGAAACGGCTTCTTTTCAGCCTGAGTGCGTACTGTCCCCGTCAGTCCCGAAGCATCCAGCTTCTTCATTGCAGCAGGGAATGCTCCGACACCGGGCAGGATGATGCCGTCTGCCGCCTCGATCACAGCAGGATCGGAGGTGAGAGTACACTCTACATCAAGATATTTCAGCGCATTTTCAACGGAAAATATATTTCCTGCGCCGTAGTCTACGATAGCTATCATTATAACACACCCTTTGTGGAAAGCACTTCTCCGCCGTTTTGCTTTACAGCTTCTTTAAGCGAGTGAGCCAGCGCCTTGAAAAGTGCCTCTATCTTGTGGTGATCATTTGCGCCGTACATACATTTCAGATGCAGGGTGATGCCCGCATTGAACGCAAATGCCCTCATGAATTCCTCAGTGAGGAAGTTGTCGAACTGCCCTGTGGACTGATTCGTGTAGGTGCAGTCATAGACCAGATAGGGGCGGTTGGAGATATCCAGTGAGCAGAAGCCCAGCGCCTCATCCATGGGGATGTAGAAAGAGCCGTAGCGGTTTATCCCCTTCATATCGCCTATCGCCTGTCTGAACGCCTGCCCCAGCGCGATGCCCGTATCCTCAACGGTGTGATGGCCGTCCACATAGAGATCGCCTTTGACCCTGACCTTCATATCAAAGCCTGCGTGAACGCACAGGGCGGTGAGCATATGGTCAAAAAAGCCTATCCCCGTGTCGATCTCATTTTTGCCGCTGCCGTCAAGACAGAGGCTTATATCTATATCCGTTTCCTTTGTAGTGCGTTTTACTTCTCCGGTACGCATATTAACTCCTTTGGTTTTCGGGAACTATATAACTGAAAGAATATCCTCCAGTTCCTTCAGAAATGCCGCTGTTTCCTCTTCTGTCCCCACTGTTATCCTTATATAATTGCCCATGCTCCTTACGGCGATATCCCTTTCGGCAAGCTTCTCGGTGATCATCACCGCTTTCTGCGTCCTGACGAAAATGAAATTCGCCTGTGAGCGGTATACCTTTTCGATCGCAAAATAATGCTGCGAAAGCTCCACAAGCTCGTCGCACAGCTTCTCGCGCCGCTCTTTTATCTCGGCAGTGCGGGCTTTTATCAGATCCTTGTGGGAAAGAAGCAGTGTTCCCAGCGCCTGTGTAACGGAGCTTACATTGTAAGGGGATTTTACAGCCCTGAGCATTTCAGTGATACGGGGCGAGGAAACCGCAAAGCCCAGTCTCAGCCCTGCCATGCCCATATTCTTTGATGCAGTGCGCAGCACGATGAGATTGTCGTGATCCTTTACATCATTCAGTATGCTCTCATCCCAGAAATCCATATAGGCCTCGTCGATTATGCACAGGCAGAAGACATTCTTAACCAGCCGCAGTATATCCTGCCGCCTTACGCCTATGGATGTGGGATTGCAGGGATTAGAGAAGATGACCGCCTTTACATCGGTGTTGTTGCATCTCTCTATCACCTTGGAGATATTTATTTTCAGGTCGTCCTCTTTCTGTATGGTGTCCACCCGAAGCTCCGAAAGCATACTGTAAAAGGCATACATGGAAAAGTCGGGAGATATGGTGAGGACCGTGTCGCCCTTTGCAAGAAATGCACCGAGGATAAGCGAGATAAGCTCATCCGAACCGTTCCCCACGGTGCAGAGCTCTGCGGGGATTCCGTAGAAATCCGCAAATGCCGCCGTGAGCTTTTCCGCATAGGGATCGGGATAGCGGTTGAATGCGGTATTTGCCACCGCCGCCTGTATCTCATCGGGGAATTCCTTTGAAAGATCAAAGGGCAGCTCATTTGAATCGAGCTTTATCCTGCAGCTCGTTTCCGGCGGGATGTATGTATCTATCTTGCTCAGCTTTTTAGTAAGCTCGTATGACATGGCAGTGACCTTCCTGAGTTTATTTCGGGCTTACCCGTTGAATCGTACCTTTATTGCATTAGCGTGTGCAGTGAGGCCTTCCTTTTCAGCCAGAGTGACTATGTCATCCTTAGCAGCCATGAGCGCCTGCTCGGTGTAGTACACGAACTGGGAGCGCTTTACAAAGCTGTTTACCGAAAGGGGCGAGAAAAATCTTGCCGTGCCGCTGGTGGGAAGAACATGATTGGGGCCTGCATAGTAGTCGCCAAGAGGCTCCGAGCTGTATTTTCCGAGGAATACCGAGCCTGCATTGTCTATCCTGCCTATATACTGCAGAGGATCGGCCACTTCAAGCTCCAGGTGCTCGGGTGCAAGGGCATTTGCAAGGTCGAATGCCTCATCGAGAGAGCGGGCAATGATTATCGCGCCGTAATTGTCGATGGACGCACGGATGATATCCTTTCTTGCAAGGCTCTGCATCTGGCGCTCGATCTCCTGCGCGGTCTCTCCGGCTATTCTTTCACTCGTTGTGATAAGGATAGCGCTGGCGATCTTGTCATGCTCTGCCTGAGACATAAGATCTGCCGCAAGGCATACGGGATCAGCCGTATCATCAGCCACTACGAGTATCTCGGAGGGGCCTGCGACCATATCAATATCGACTACGCCGTAAAGCAGCTTCTTTGCCGTGGCAACGAATATATTGCCGGGTCCTACGATCTTGTCCACACGGGGTATCTGCTCGGTGCCGTATGCAAGAGCGGCGATAGCCTGCGCACCGCCTGCCATGAACACTCTGTCCACACCTGCGACAGCAGCGGCCGTGAGTATTGCGGGGTTGGGCTTTCCGTCCTTTCCGGGAGGTGTCACCATTATGATCTCACCCACTCCTGCGATCTTCGCGGGAACTGCGTTCATGAGCACCGACGAGGGATATGCCGCAGTGCCGCCGGGCACATACAGGCCTACCCTGTGCAGACCTCTCACCCTCTGCCCCACTATGCAGCCATCGGCTCTGGTGTCGATAAAGCTCTGTTCCTTCTGGCGGTTGTGGAAATCAGAGATATTTTCCATAGCGCCAAGGAGCGCATTTACAAATTGCGGCTCCTTCTCGTTCATTTCCGTGAGAGCGTCGTTTATAACATCTCTGGGCACCTCGTAATAATCGGGGAGCCTGCCGTCGAACTTCTCGGTGTATTCATTCACGGCCTTGTCGCCGTTTGCGCGTACATTCTCGATTATATCCGAAACGATCTGCGCTACCTTCTTGTCGGTCTCGCCGTTTCTCTGCTCGACCTGCTTTATAAATTCCTTTTCTGCCTTTCCGTCGGCAGTGATCATGCGTATCATAATATCAGCCTTTCCGATTCATGCCTTGTCCTGGCATCCGATAACGCCCTCAATGCCCGAGATAAGCTCCTCGATCTCGGCCTTGCGCATTTTCAGGCTTACCATGTTGGCAATGAGCCTTGCGGATATGGGGCAAATGTATTCGTATACCTCGAGCCCGTTTTCTTTGAGCGTGGTTCCTGTTTCAACTATATCAACTATCGCGTGGGAGAGCCCCAGAAGCGGTGCCAGCTCAACGCTGCCCTCTATCTTGACTATCTCCACATCCATGTTTTTCTTTTCAAAGAATCCCCTTGCCACATTGGGGTACTTTGTGGCAATGGTGCGCACATGGGTGCCGCTGTAAAAATCCCCGCCTTTTTTGCCGGCAAGAGCAAAGCGGCATCTTCCGAAGCCAAGATCCACCAGCTCGAAGAATTTTCCGTTCATTTCGATTATGGTATCCTTGCCCACAACGCCCAGATCGCAAACACCGTTTTCCACATAGGTGATCACATCGGCAGCCTTTGCGAGCACTACCTCTATGCTGTCCCCGACGGGGAGAATGAGCCTGCGTCCCTTTTCATGGACTGCCGTGCAGTCGTAACCCAGCTTTTCAAGCAGTGCCACAGTATCCTTTTCGAGCCTGCCCTTTGTAAGGGCGATCCTCAGCTTTCCTGTATTGTTATCCATTTTATCCTCCGCCATTGTCTCAGTTTTCTATTATCCTTACACTGTCCGAGACCACATGGACGGGCAGTCCCTTTTTCTTCGCATAAGCAAGTGTTTCGTCAAGAGTATCGAACACGCCGTTTTCGGCACGCATACCCTTTGCGATAAGCTCGTCGGCATATGCAGCCGCCTTAGTTTCAAAGCCATCCTCGCCGTAGACCACAGCCTGTACGGTCTCAAGCTCAACAGGGTTGGTCTTCATCTCCGTGCGGGCTACAGAATCGGTATTGACCGCAAAGCCCGTAGCGGGAACATCAAGGCCGAAATCCGCAAGCAGCCTGTCATATCTTCCGCCTGAGAGCACTGCATCGCCGCAACCCTCTATATAACCCTTTACAACGATGCCCGTGTAATAATCCATGCGGTTTACAAGACCGAGATCTATCGTGATGCCACCTGCACTTCCCATCGAAACCAGACGGGAATAGGTCTGCCTGAGATCATCGAGTGCAGCTGCCGCATCATCATCGCCTTCAGCGATCTTGTACGCCTTATCAAACACCTCTTCGCCGCCGAAAAGACGGGGAAGCTGCTTTAATGCACGAACTGCGGGAGTATCCTCAGCATTTTCGAGAAGATCGCCGAGTGCGGGGTAATTCTTGTACTCGATAAGGGAACGGATAGTCTCCACCGTGTCGCTGTCAAAGCCGGTCTTGGCGATAAGAGCCTTGAAAAAGCCGATATGACCGAGCTCCAGCCTGAACCCGCCTGTCCTGAAGGAGGAGAGGACACCGAGAGCCATGCCTAACATCTCAAGCTCTGCACGCCTTGTGCCTACGCCTATGAGCTCAATACCCGTCTGGCGTATCTCGTCGCGTCTGCCCCTCATTCCCGGGCGGTTGCGGAACACGCTCTGAGCGTAGCAAAGCCTGATGGGGATGCTGTGCTCACGCAGTCTTGTCGCCGTCATGCGGGCGATGGGCATTGTGGAATCAGGGCGCACTACCATTAGCCTTGATTTGTTGTCCACAAGCTTATACATACTTTCCTGCGGGAAGTATCTTGATTTTGAGTCGAATACATCATAGAATTCAAGCCCGGGAGTTACTACCTCGGAATAGCCCTTTGCCTTGAAGCTCTGTATCAGGCGGTTCTCTACTGCCTTTACCGCAGCGCATTCCTCAAAGAGAAGGTCCCTTGTACCCTCGGGGGTGATAAGATCAAATCGGTTCATCTCTATCCTACCTATCATAATTTACTATATTAAAGCGTTACTATATTATCATAATACCGTAGTACCATAATACCATAATAAAGATTGATTGTCAAGTCAATCAAATATGAATTATAATTTTTGTAAAAACCGCACAATTTTATACTGTTTCGGCCTGATTTTGTGACAATTGCGAGAATGCCCTTAATGAAAGATCCGGGCTTCGGCTGATGTCAGTTAACAGCAAAATGCACAAAATGCGTGATAAATACCTCTCTGTCACTGCTCACCCGATAACTTTCCTTTCAGCATAAATAAGGCGCTGATGCAGGCTTTCAGCCTGTTTTCCGCTATTAAATGACAAATAACACGGCCATTGCCTCCATATTTCTTTGTGCATTTTGTCATAATAAGCGCAAACAGGACATTTATAACTTGCAATTATCCGCAAATAGCATTATAATGTATATGATGAGCATTTTACATCAAAGAGGTGCTGTAAATGGTACGCAAATATACCACCGCATTTTTCAAGATCGCGGTATTCATCTTCCTGTGCCTGTTCGTAAAGATACTGTCGCACAATGTGCTGCCCAAGGGCATCGACAATGCCGTTACAGCGGGCTTTTCCATCGTGTTCACCGTGCTTTTCCTCATCGGCGTGGAGGATAAGAAGCGCGACTTTCTCGCCCCCATGAACGGCGTGGACGGTATGACATTTACGGGAGTTATCGGGATCGTTACGGTCGTTCTGCCTGTGGCGGTAGAGATCATCATCGGCAAGATGGAGCTTGACTACAAGCCCGATAATTTCGACTGGGTGCAGGTACTTTTATGCGGCTGCGAAGGCATATTCGTCGCAATGCTTGCATACGGTTACATATTCCACATCGTCAAGGAGGATTTCGGCAAGGTAGATGCCGCTGTCGTCTGCACACTGATCGAGCTTATCTACACCGATATATTTATCTACGACTTTCTGCCGGATTTCGGTGATCTGCGTTTCGACTCCTTCGATGGTTTTCTCACCGTGGATCCCTCATCCATCGAAAACCGCTCCATGATCATGATACTCAATCTCGTGCTGTTCAGCGCGGTAGCATTCCTGCTAACATACCGATATGGCGATGTCCGCCCGATCGCGGTGTTCATGTTCATGCACTATGCATTCATATCCCTGCTGCCGATGGTGCTCACAGCAAAGCTGGGCAGCCGCCCGATGGTATCGGGAATGGAGCTCTACACCGGATTTTCCGTCAGCGTTCCCATGGCAGTGCTGATAATCTATCTCATCTTCACCATTTAGCACACTCTTATATTATAGCAGATGCAGCGGGGTAATGCAAGCAAAAATTGATCTGCTGTCAGAAAGCTGTCCGCAGACCGGTGTACAGATAAAAACAGGCTTTACCCTTACCGATAACCGTAAATAAATATGATAAACCACGAAAAGGAGCATATTATGGATACATTTGAATATCTCTACGGCGCGTGTGGTGCGCCGGATCAGCGTCTCAGATACACCTCAGCAGTGCAAGCATTTGAAAAGCAGTACGGCAAGAGCGAGGAACTTCGCATCTTTTCCGCCCCCGGCAGAACTGAAGTCTGCGGCAACCATACCGACCACAACAGAGGCTGTGTGCTGGCAGCTGCAGTAAACCTTGATGTAATAGCAGTAGTGCGCCCCGAGACCAATGGCGTGATCCGCGTCAAGTCCCTGGGCTTCCCCGAAGATGTGATAGATACCGCCGATCTTGCAGTCCGCGAAAGCGAGAAAAACACCTCTGCGGCACTTATCAGGGGCGTTGCCGCAGGCTTTGCGGAGCGCGGCCACAATATATGCGGATTTACCGCCTATACCACATCGAATGTGCTCAAGGGCAGCGGGCTTTCATCCTCTGCCGCTTTTGAGGTGCTCATTGGCACTATCCTTTCGGGACTGTGCAATGACGGCAGTGTTTCACCTGTCGAGATAGCGCAGATCGCACAGTATGCAGAAAACAAGTATTTCGGCAAGCCCTCCGGCCTTATGGATCAGATGGCATCCTCGGTGGGCGGATTTGTCACCATAGATTTTGCTGATACTTCCGCGCCCGTTATCGAGAGCATCCCCTTTGATATCGCAGGCTATGATCTGTGCATCGTGGACACAAGGGCTGATCACGCCAACCTCACCCCCGAATATGCAGCTATCCCCGCTGAAATGAAAGCAGTAGCGGACTTTTTCGGCAAGACCGAGCTGCGCGATATAACCAAAAAGGATATATACGACAATATCCGCACCTTGAGAAAGGAATGCGGCGACAGGGCAGTTTCAAGAGCATTCCACTTCTTTGATGAAAACGAGCGTGTACTGCGTGCAGCCGCAGCCCTGCGCAGAAAGGATACTCAGGCCTTTCTTGATACGATAAACGAGAGCGGCAGCAGCTCCTTTAAATATCTCCAGAATGTGTTTGCACCGGGCGATCCCCGCCTTGAAGCAGTCGTGATCGCACTCTACGCCGCACAGGATGTGCTGGCGGGCAGGGGCGCTTCAAGAGTACACGGCGGCGGCTTTGCAGGCACTATACAGGCATTCGTGCCACAGGAGCTCACAGAGCGCTTCACATCGGTAATGGAAAGCATATTCGGTGAAAGAAGCTGCTACAACCTGAGAATCCGTCCCGTAGGCGGGATCGAGATAAAATGAGAGCTGATAAAGCATTTCTGCTGTGCGCCGGCGTGATGATGCTCGCTGCCTGCTCAGGCGACACCGCATCCCATGTTCACGGGGAATATCTTCCCTATTACAGCACGCTTCTCGACAGCGATGATTCACTCGGATATATGCGTCTGCGCCGCAGTCTGCTCAAGGGCGATACTGTTGTAAAGCCCGACAGCGCTGCGGACAGCGAGCTTATCCTGCGGATAATGCAGGATGATCCGATGTTGTTCAATATAAGGGCGATAACCCCCGCAGAGGACGGCACCTATGAGGTAACCTACCGTCTTTCGGAAAATGACTGCTCCATGCAGTATACACAGGTCATAAACAAGGCAGCTGAGATCACCGCCGCCGCAGACGGCCTTTCCGACTATGAAAAGCTGGTATTCTTCCACGACACGATCATAGACGGGTGCATCCGCGATATGGACGGACTGTACACGGGCACGGCCTACGACTGTCTTATCGCAGGCCGGTCGGACAGCAAGGGCTACGCTATGGCTATGGCCATGCTCTGTGAAAACGCGGGCATCGACTGCGCCTGTGTCAGCGGCACCTTCCGCGGCCGTAAATTTGTGTGGAACAAGGCCGTATGTGACGGAGTTTTCTGCAATATCGACTGTGCTGCCGATGATGACACTGCTGATTTTCAGAAGCTTTCCTCCCACAGATATTTTATGCGTTCCGACGAAGAATTCTCCTCCACTCACGAGGAATATACATTCACCCTTTCCGACCGCACCCGTGCTGACGATGACAGCAAAAACTATTTTGCTGTAAATGACCTTGTAGCAGACAGCGTGGACAGCTTTGCCCGCATCTACATACGCGAAGGAGAAAGAGCTGTGAACAGTGAGAGCTACAATTTTGAAGTAATGTTCTCCCCTGCCTCTCTCAAATCCAATGCTGAGAACAACAAGCGGCTGTACGAAATGGTCAACCATGAGCTGAACTTCAATATGGGTGAGCTCACCAGCAGATTTGATTATTCCAATATCAAGACCGAAGATAACTCGGATATAGTAAGATTTTACTGCTATGGCAGAAAATGATTGTACATATTGCACAAAAAGCGATATTTCATTTTTATATCTTATCAAATATATAAATTTTCAATACTCTGTTTTGTAAAATTCATAGAAATTCCAATTTTCTATTGACAAACTGCATCAGTAGTGGTAGAATGTAAGTATCACTAAAACAGGGCAAAACATGGGAAACCGTGTGACGCAAAGCTAAAGGGTCTTAGTGTGCTGCTTACCCGAACGAAGCAGCACAGATGACAGCCAGCTGCATCATAGCATGACAATGCTCGTATTGTCTGCACAGGTGTTTTCCGCCCGGTTTTGTCCGTGCGGCTTTTTTGTTCCGCTTTTAGTGATAACCATGATATCTCCCCCTTTTACTTCCTTAATTCTGCTGTACCGCCGCGTTCCCGCACGGCGGTACAGTACTTTTCTGCATATGCAGATCTGAAGAAGAGAAAAAAGTGAAACTCACATGAACAAAGTCGACAAATTATTTTCAAACCCTCTTGACAACACGATCTGTTTGTGATACAATATCTATTGTTGATTGCGTTGTTAGCTCAGCTGGATAGAGTGACTGGCTACGAACCAGTAGGTCAGGGGTTCGAGTCCCTTACAACGCGCCATATTTATTTGCTCGTTAGTTCGTTCGGGGCTATATGAGAGTCGGCAGGGCGTAGTACCTGCCGATTTTTTTGCCTGATCACCGTCTGTGATCCCGCACTATGTTAGTAAAACAAAAAAATCCCCCGCTTTGAAAACGGAGGACAAATCATGATATAGGATTATGGGGATATCTGCAAGAGCCGGGGTGAGCACTTGCAGAACATTCACCTTAAAGTGAATGCGTGACATATCAAGTCACGCATTTATTATATCGTTTTTATGTGATAATCATGTGAAAATCAAGAGAAAACGCCGTGAAACGCCATCATTAATTTCTATACCGGTCTATTAAAAAATGCACTATCAGGTAAACATATATTCATTTCTGTGCCCTTACCGCACAAGTGCGAAGCCCGCCTCATTACGAGACGGGCTTCACGCTTATGATTAAGAGAGGAGAGAATATGGCATTATTCAGTTGCTGCCTGATCATCTTCGGGAGCCGATTCAAGGCTTTCCGAGCTTGAAAGCACAAGCTCTACATCCTCATTGCCCTTTTCCCTTGCAAGGGTGATGGTCATGGTGTCGCCTATCTGCTTCTTGGATTTGATCTCCGTCAGCTCGTCCATGCTGCCAATCTCCGTGCCGTCAGCCGCAACGATAACATCGCCTGCTGCAATGCCTGCTGCCTCTGCGCCGCTGCCTGGCGTAACACTTATTACCATAACGCCCTTGTTGACGGGAAGACCGTAATATCTGCGGACTGCATCATTGATATTCGTACCTGTGATGCCGATCTGAGGCACATTGTTGGTAACATAGCCCTTGTTCATAAGGTCGCTGATTATAGGCATTACATCCGTGATGGGGATGGCAAAGCCCATGCCCTCAACGCTCGAATCAACAAGCTTGGATGATGTTATGCCGATTATCTGACCGTAGGCATTTACAAGAGGACCGCCCGAATTTCCTGCATTGATGGGCGCATCCGTCTGGATAAGCGTGATGGAAGCCGAGCCGCCGGAAGTGAGCTCCAGACCGAGCTCTCTGTTGAGGCCTGAGACTATGCCCGAGGATGTGGAAAGGCCGAGACCGAGAGGATAGCCTATTACAACTGCTCTGTCGCCCATTTCGATCTTGTCGGAATCACCGAATTCAGCAGCGGTAAGCGTCTTGCCCTCTGTGTCTATCTTGATGACAGCGATATCAGAGCCCGCATCCGCGCCGATTATCTCAGCCTCATACTCCTTTGTGCTGTCGTCCGAAAGAACCACAGTCACCTTGTCTGCAAGCCTTGTTACCTTGCGGTAGGAGCCGCCGCCGAAGAAATATTTGAATATATCGTCATACCCGCCGTATCCGCCGCCGAAGGGATCATCATTGTTCCCTGCAACGAATTCCTGTGTATCATTCTGTACAACATGGGCATTGGTGATTATATATCCGTCTGTAGAAAGGACGATGCCTGTTCCTGTTCCGCCCGACTGCTGATTTCCCGTGCCGAATATGGAACGGATCGATACAACAGAGGGTGTTACCTTTTTGACGATCTGTTTTGTGGTAAGCTCGCCTGCTGCCGTGCCGCCTGCACTGAGAAGATCGGTTACTACTCTTTCGCCGTCATCCCCTGTTGCAACTGCGGGGGGATCGTTGATGGCGGGAGTGGGTATTGCGGAATCTTCTTCAACCATCTCTGCCGTCTGATCGGAAATAAGTCTGTGCTGGAGATATGCACCGCCGAAGCCTGATGCGCCGCCTGCAATGACCGCAGCAAGAACAATGGCTACTGCTTTCCCTGCGCCGCTCTTCTTCTTGGGCTCGCGGGACTCGGGTGATATATCAACATAATTGTAATTATTTTCATACATAAGCCATGCTTCCTTTCGCCAACGGTATCTGCCGTTTTTCTATGTTCTTATGATACAACGCCATTGTGAAAACCGCGTGATATCCCACTGAAAAGGCAGTTAAAATAATCTGAAAGAAAGCAGGGCTATTGTGAAAGAATGTGACAGATCATGCCGCAGCGGGAGTTTCCCCCTTTTCCCGCAGGATAAGCACCATAAACACCGCTCCCACGATCACAGTCGGTGCCAGACGCAGCGAAGTTATCAGCAGAGAATTGTCCGATACTGCATCCACGGGGATATCTTTGAACATGGGGAGGAGCCACTGTATGCAGTTATTATTCACCATATGGCAGAATGCCGCAGGCATGACAGAACCCGTCTTTTTGGTGATATAGGTCAGGAATATCCCCATAAGCGTACAGAAAAAACACATTATGATTATCCCGCCGAAGGGATATCCCGCATAAACAACGCCGAAATTATGGCCGCATACAGTCAGCGGAGCGTGCCACAACCCCCATAATACACCGCCGACGATAAGTGCCGCCCACTCGGGCATAAGCGTTTCAAGCTTCGGTACAAGATATGCCCGCCAGCCGAATTCCTCGCCGAACGCCGGTATGAACAAGACCACTGACATAGCTATGGAATTGAGCAGGAACATCACCGTATCAAATACCGTGTCGCCGTCCACTGTGAAATATCCAATCACACCTGCCTGTACTGCCGCTATGAGCACTCCTGCCGCAGACCATATCACCGGCAGGATAAACGCCATAGCATAATAACGCCCGTTTCCCTTTATTTTCATAGTAAGGAACATAGCTTTCGTGTCAAAGCCCTCTTTTGTTATGACACGGGTCAGTATATGGGCTGTTGCGGGCAGCATCATACACATTCCGACTAAAGTAATCCCCGCAGCGGGAGTATTAATGTTCACCCAGTAATCATTGCCCCATGCAGCAGCTGCAGCAGCAGAAATTATAATACACGGGATAAAGCTGAGAAGATAGAATATTATTATCCGCTTTACTGTTTTATTCATACTCCTCAACTCCCCTCGTGTAGACCTTTACCGATATCTTATATGAAATATACAGCATTGCGCCTGCAATATACGGCAGCAGCACTATCAGGGCGATAAGCGGCTTTGATTCCACGCCGTTTTTCAGCAGGTCTATAAACCACACTATTATAGCATCCGTGTCGCCGAATATGCTCATATCACCGAAAAGTCCATACAGTCCCGCTATCGCTATAAGCCCCAGCATAACGCCCACACGGAGATTTGCCCCCCGTGATGAGCCGAAGCGGAACATAAGCGGCATATCAAGGGCGGTAAACACCGAACACAGTACAGTTCCGGACACAACAACACCTGTGATGGAAATATCACTGTCTGTTGCCAGCATACAGATACTGTCGAAACCATAAGAAAGAAACAGATTTACCGCACACAACAGCAGCCACAGCAGATATTTTTCCCGCACCTGCCCCTCGGCAGTGACAGGCGATGAAATGGCAAACCCTGCCCAGAGTCGGTTCTCATCCTGTCTGAAAAATTCGGTAAAAAGAGTGTATATCATAAACAGCGGCATCATCCCGCATACCATACGCATCATAACAAGGAAGTTTTCATTTGCTTCATTTCCTGTCACTTCCTTTCCGATCATTACCGCAGCGCACATAAAGATGGAGTAAAGGAATGTAAGCAAATACATGATAATACTCTTTTTCATCAGCACACAGTCTTTATAGATAAGCTCCAGCATCAGTCAGCCCTCCTTTTGAAGAGTGCCTTCAGAACAAGGTGAGTAAGCGCGATGACCGCCGCCGCCGCAAAGGGTGCGGCAGACCCCGTTATTTCAAGATGCAGGCTTGCTATCAGGGTGTCAATATCAAGCTCGTCTTCTGTATCTGCCAGAAAAATAAATCTGATATACATAACAGCCATGACAACAGCCGCTATGATTCCCATCACAGCAAAGCCTGCCTTGTCAGACTTGAAATATTTAACGGAAATGTCGGAAACGGATTTAAGCATCACAAGACACGACACTATAAACAGAACAAGCCTGATATGAGGAAGCACTGTCCCGTAAGGGTATATCGCCCCCATAGCAACAGCGTAAATGACACCCACAGGCAGCGCCAGTGCCAGTGATGCGGCGCTGACAAGCGTTTTTGACCATGCAAATTCCTCTGCGGTCAGAGGTGTGCTTATGATATAATTATCCCATTTCTTATCTGACTGTGCGGCAACATACAAAAATATGATGCTGACAGTCATAACAAAGGAAGATTCCATAGTCACCATAAGGAACTCGGCACTGAGACGGTTATCCTCCGCCTCATACATAGGTCTGAGGTTGCCGCACCTGATGCTCAGCATGATCAGCAGCCCCGCCGCACCCATGGCAATAATAAACCACAATGTATCCGTTATGGGCTTTTTTACAACACATAAATCCCTGTAAATAAGGCTTTTTACTGCGTTCATACCATCACCTCACGCCGTCCAGACCTTACTCGTCTTTTCCTTCACATAATACAGGATTATATCCTCAAGTGTGGGCTTTTCTATCATGATCCCCGAATATTTGCGGGCAGCGGCAGCTTTATCCGCCGTAAGCACATCTGCGCCGAATTCGGTGGTGCGTGCCGAGATATAATCCGTCTTGTCTATCTCATCCAGATCCTTTTTTGTACAGCGCAGCATAGCGTGTGATTCAAGGATATCATCCTTGTAGCCTGTGAGCAGAAGCCTGCCCTTATCTATGAAGGTAACGCAGTCCGCAGCTTTTTCAAGGTCGGTGGTGATATGGGAGGACATGAAAACAGACCGCTCGCCGTCTGCCATATATTCAAGGAAAATATCGAGTATCTCGTTTCTCACCACCGGATCCAGGCCCGTGGTGGCCTCGTCCATTATGAGCAGTCTGGCATTGGACTCAAGTCGTGTATCTATATTACTTGTAGCTTCGTCCATGATAAGAAGCTTTGCATCGTGCGAAAGAGCGGCCGCTATCTGCAGCTTCATTTTCATGCCCTTTGAAAATTTGCCTATCTTCTTCTTTGAGGGCAGTGAAAAGCGTTCCAGATATTCCTTAAATTTCGCGCTGTTCCAGCTTTTGTAAAGCCCGCTCATAATAAAGTCGAGATTTTTTGCTGTCAGCGCATCCTGAAAGGGTATCTCATCGAACACTGCGGCACACTGCTCCTTTATCTCCCTCTCGTTTTCTATATTGTCGAGCCCCAGCATTTTAACTGTACCGTCGTCACGGGCGATGATATTGAGCATTGCTTTGATAGTGGTGCTCTTTCCCGAGCCGTTTTGCCCGACAAAGCCCATTATACTGCCCTTGGGCACGGCAAATGAAATATCATCAAGGGTAAACCCGTCATATTTTTTTGTAAGGCCGTTTATCTCAACAGCATTTTCATACTCTGCCATAGTTATCTCTCCTGTTCGTTAAAGAGCATTTCAAGCAGCTCCCTGAGCTCATCAAGGCTCACTCCGCCCATACGCGCCTTTTCCACGGCACGGCTCAGATATTCCTCCGCCTGCCGCAGATTTTCCTCCCGTATGAGCTCGGTATTCTGCCCCTTTACAAAGCTTCCCTTTCCTGTGTAGCTCTCGATGAAGCCTTCCTTTTCAAGCTCCTCGTAGGCACGCTTTGTGGTGATAACGCTTATCCGCAGCGAGGTCGCCAGCGTGCGCATCGAAGGCAGAGCGTCCCCTGCTTTCAGCTCGCCGCTGATTATCTGCGCCTTTATCTGCGCGACTATCTGATTATAGATAGGTTCATTTGATGAATTACTGATTATAATGTCCATATGGGGATAGTATCCTCTCTTATTGTATATATACATTATACACATTATACTATATGTATATACACTTGTCAATAGGCAAAACAAAAAAATGAGACAGGTTCACACATTTGTAAATATTTGCCTGTAACGCATCAAAAATCGCACTTTTTATGTGCAATATGACCGTATTGTTTTATAATCCAGTTTTGTTGTGAAAATATTACAATTTTTT
>CAMHMM010000015.1 GCA_946186215.1 uncultured Ruminococcus sp.
TATCGGCGATTCGGACAGCTTTGCCTTTTCCGCACCCTCCGAGGGAAAGATCGGGATAACAGCCGCTGTGAGAGGACTTTTCAAAATAAACAGGGCTGCACTCAATGCGGTCAATTCCCTTGGCGAGATGATGATCGCATCCATACATGGCGATTTTCCTGTTGATATCGGTGAAAAGACAGCTGCAACACGAATAATCCCTCTTGTGATAGAGAAGGAGAAGATGGAGGCGGCGCGAAAGGCGGCCGGCAGTGAGCCCATATTCTCGATACTTCCCTTTGAGCACAAAAGGGTGGGTATCGTCACGACTGGCAGCGAGGTCTGCAAGGGACTTATAAAGGATGCCTTCGGCCCTGTGCTCCGTGAAAAGCTCGCGGAATATGACACAACGGTGACGGGGCAGACATTCACAGGGGACGATACGGAAGCTATCGTTTCCGCGATAAACGAACATATCCGAAACAGTGCGGATATCGTCATAGTAAGCGGCGGTATGAGCGTAGACCCCGATGACCGCACACCCGGAGCGATAAAGGCAGCGGGAGCGGATACAGTTACCTATGGCGCGCCCATACTTCCCGGGGCTATGTTCCTGCTGGGGTATCTTGAAAGAGAAGGCAGAACGATACCGGTAATGGGGCTGCCCGGATGTGTTATGTACGCAAAGCGGACAGTGTTTGACCTTATCCTGCCCCGTGTGCTGGCGGGAGAAAGGCTCACAGCCGCAGATATAAGCACCTACGGTGAGGGCGGGCTGTGCCTTTCCTGCGAAGTATGCACATTCCCTCACTGCGGCTTCGGAAAATAACTTATGACATGAATGGTGATAGTATGGATACGATCATTGAAATGATCCGGAAAAAATATGGTGATATGTGCAGCCTCCGCCCGCCTCTTGAAAAGGAACGATATGATGAGGCGCGTTCAGTGCTGCCCGCTGAACTATTTGAGCTGCTGAAGCTCTGCGACGGGATAGATGAGCTGATGGTGCTCCCCAATGCAAACGACGGCAAGCCCTTTGTTTCAGACTGCATCCTGTACTCATTTGACGAAATACTGGCCACGACAAAGGATTTTGCCGACATATACGGCGAGGACGGCATAGTGTTTTCGGGAAACGGTGCAGGCGGCTGCTATGTGATAATGCCCGACGGTACGGTATATCTGTATGAATTCCCGGGAGAGGACGGAGACTTCTGCGCTCCGTGCCTGACGGAATACTTCGCAGGGCTGTGAAAAAATGCAATAAAGCAATATAAAGGAAAAGACTATGCTTACACATATCAATGAAAAAGGCGAAGCGCTTATGGTGGATATCAGCGCAAAAGAGCCCACCGAGCGCATGGCTTCGGCCAGCGGCAGGATATATATGAGCCGCGAGGCATTTGATGAGATCATCGGCGGCACTGTGCCCAAGGGGGATGTGTTCGCCGCTGCCCGCATTGCTGGAATAATGGCTGCAAAGAAAACGCCTGAGCTTATCCCTCTGTGTCATACGCTTATGCTCACAAAGGTCACGGTGGATTTTGCTCCGCTAACAGAGGAAAAATGTATTTTATGCAGATGCACCGTAAAGCTCAACGGCAAAACAGGGGCAGAGATGGAAGCGCTCACGGGTGTTTCCACGGCGCTTCTCACCATATATGATATGTGCAAGGCTATGGACAAGTCAATGACAATAACGGACATACGCCTTGACGAAAAATCAGGCGGGAAGTCCGGCCATTACGAAAGGAAATAATAATGAAAAAGATAATATCTTCATTTCTTGCAGTGCTTGCTGCAGGACTTTGCGCCTGCTCCGTACCGCAGACCGTTTCGGGAAATGATGCACCCGTTCCTGCAGCGCAGACCGAAACAGCCGCAAAGCAGGAGATAACCATACTTGCAGCGGCATCCCTTACGGATGTGTGCGGCGAGCTGGAGAATATGTACAAAGAGAGCCACCCCGATACATCCCTGATATTCTCATTCGGTTCATCCGGAGCGCTCCAGACACAGATTGAGGAGGGTGCCCCTGCGGATATATTCTTCTCCGCATCCACAAAGCAGATGAACGCCCTTGATGAAGAAAGCCTTATGGACAAGGAAAGCATCACCGAGCTGCTCGAAAACAAGATAGTTCTTATCATCCCTTCGGAAAGTGACAATGATATATCATCCTTTGACGATGTGGTGACCGACAAGGTGACTATGATAGGTCTCGGCGAGCCGGAGAGCGTTCCCGCAGGGCAGTATGCCGAGGAAGTATTCACCACTCTGGGCACACTCGAGCAGGTAAAGGGCAAGGCGAATTACGGCACGGATGTGCGGACGGTGCTCTCATGGGTGGAAACAGGCGAGGTAGACTGCGGCGTTGTCTATGCTACCGATGCATACAGCACCGACAAGGTAAGGATCGTTGCTGAGGCTCCCGAGGGCTCATGCAAAAAGGTCATCTACCCCGTGGGGATAACTGCAAATGCTCCCAATGCGGCAGGCGCAAAGGAATTTGAGGATTTCCTCAGAAGTGACGAGGCCATGGCCGTATTTGAAAAGTACGGCTTTGCAGCGGTGAAGTGATGGACTGGTCACCGTTATGGATATCCTTTAAAGTGGCGGCAGTTTCGACCGTAGTTACATTTTTCGCGGGGATAGCTGCCGCAAAGGCAGTTACATCCATGAAAAAGGGCAAATTCATTGCCGACGGCATATTGTCACTGCCCCTTGTGCTGCCGCCTACGGTGCTGGGCTTTTTCCTGCTTTTGATGTTCGGCAAGAATTCTGCCATAGGCCATGCACTGGGAAATGCGGGGATAACCGTTATTTTCACATGGCAGGGAGCGGCAATAGCTGCAGCAGTGGCATCATTCCCCATCATGTACCGCACGGTAAGAGGTGCATTTGAGCAGGTGGATACGGAGCTTATAGATGCGGCAAAGCAGCTCGGCTGCGACAAGGTGAAAGCCTTTTTCATGATATGGCTGCCTCTTTCATGGCCGGGGATCGCCTCGGGCATTACCATGTCATTTGCAAGGGCGCTGGGAGAATTCGGCGCTACTATCATGATCGCAGGCAATCTCCCGGGCAAGACCCGCACCATGTCCGTTGCGGTCTATACCGCCATGCAGAGCGGTGACCGCGACCTTGCATTCAGGTGGACTGCGGTGATACTGACTATTTCCCTGATCTCGCTCGTGGCGATTAATTTCCTTACAGGGATAACTTACAAGGATAAATGATATGACAGACAGCTTCGGAAGAGAACTTGATTATCTGAGGATCTCCCTCACAGACCGCTGCAATCTGCGGTGCTCCTACTGTATGCCCGCAGAGGGTGTGAAGAATATCCCGCACTGTGAGATACTCACTCTTGAAGAAAATGCGCGTATAGCAAGAGTAATGGCATCTCTGGGCGTGAAGAAAATACGCCTTACAGGCGGCGAACCGCTGATACGAAAAAATGTTGTACGGCTCATTGAGATGATAAACGACACAGACGGCATAGATGAGATATGCCTTACCACAAACGGGCTGCTGCTTAGCGGTAATGCTGCGGCGCTCAGAAAAGCGGGGCTTAGCCGTGTGAATATCAGCCTTGACACTCTGGATGAAGCTGTTTTCCGCCGCATCACCCGCTCGGAGGAGCAGCTTGACAGAGTACTCGACGGCATAGCTGCAGCTGTTGAGGAGAATATTGCAACAAGCATAAACTGTGTTCCCATGGCGGGAGTAAACGACAGCGAGCTTGACAGGATAGCTTTGTTTTCCGAAAAAGCTCCGGTAGATGTGCGCTTTATAGAGCTTATGCCCATAGGCCGCGGCAGGACGCACAAGGGCATCTCCTCAGCGGAGGTGCTGAAAAAACTGGAGGAGCGCTTCGGAAAAGCTGAGCTGCTGCCAAATGACGGACATTCTCCTGCGATGTATTATTGCTTCGGCGGCTTTGTCGGGAGAACGGGATTTATAAGTCCCATGTCGCATAAATTCTGTGACAGCTGCAATCGTCTGCGGCTCACCTCGGACGGCTTTCTGAAGCTGTGTCTGCAATATCCGCAGGGCATTGATCTGAAATCCCCTTTGCGAAACGGATGTACGGACAGGGAGCTTGCGGATATCATAAGCGAAGCGGTAAAAATGAAACCGCGGGAGCACAGCTTTTGTGATACGGATATGACAGATAAACGGAAAATGGTACAGATCGGAGGATAATATGGGAAGCATCGCGGCAGTTTGCATCAGTGAAAAAAAGGGTACGGTAAAAAAGGATATCGGCAGATGCCTTCTTATAAAGGGCTTCGGCCTTGCGGGGGATGCTCACGCGGGCAGTGCAAGGCAGGTCTCGCTGCTCCCGCTTGAAAGTGTGCTGAGCTTTCGTGAGCGCACCCGCGGAAGGGTGGAGATACCCTATGGTGCATTCGGGGAAAACCTGCTCACAGAGGATATCGACTATTCACAGTGCCCTGTGGGTACGAGAATACGCTGCGGCGAAGCGCTTCTTGAAATAACCCAGATAGGCAAGAAGTGTCATACCGACTGCGAGATACGCCGTATCGCAGGAGACTGCATCATGCCAAAGGAAGGCGTGTTTGCAAAGGTGCTCGAAGGCGGCTATATAAGCGTCGGAGATACGGCTCAGGTCGTTCCGGAAAGGCCGTTTTCGGTATGTATCCTCACGGCAAGCGACAGAGCTTTTTACGGCGGATATGAGGATAAGAGCGGCCCTGTGATCGCAGAGCTTTGCACTGCTGCGGGATTTTCTGTAGCTGATACCGTGCTTTGTGCGGATGATGAGGATATGATCTGTGAAGAGCTTATCCGCCTTGCTGATAAAACTGCGTCCGATATAATATTCACCACAGGGGGAACGGGCTTTTCCATGAGGGACAGAGTCCCCGAGGCTACACTGCGGGCTGCGCAAAGAAATGCGCCCGGTATCGCAGAAGCGATACGGGCATACAGCATGGGCATCACTCACAAGGCTATGCTTTCAAGGGCGGCAAGCGTGATACGGGGGCGGACACTGATAGTAAATCTTCCGGGCAGTCCCAAGGCAGTAAAGGAATGTCTGGGCTTTCTGCTGCCCGAGCTTTCTCACGGCATACAGCTTTTGAGAGGTGAAGCAGACAAATGAATACAGAAAAAATACCCGTGAGGAAGGTGTTTCCCGACGGGCACAGCGAAGAAACATATTCACGGTGCATATGCGAATTCCCTCTGACGGTGAGTGTAAACGGCAGTGTTGTACTGAAGCTTGTCTGCACTGGCGAAAACATAGAGGAGCTTGTGACCGGCAGACTTTTTACCGACGGGATCATAAGAAATGCAGCCGATATAACATCATTCTCATTTTCTGATAACGGCCACATTGCTGAGATCACTGCAGATACTGATATTTGTCCGGGTGCGGCAGCCGTCTGTGACACGATTAATGCACCTGCAACACAAAAAAAGCTTCTGCCCATAGAAAAGACCGTTCCTGATACGGAAACGGTCTTCGGGATGATAAGGCTTTTTTCGGATGACAGCGGTCTGCACAGAAAAACAGGAGCAGCGCACAGATGCATCATCCGCTGTGAAAATGAAGACGGTTCAGCCATTCACGCTGTCTTTGAGGATATCAGCCGCCACAATGCGGTGGATAAGGCAGTGGGCTTTGCAGTGAGGTCGCAGTTTGATATGAAGCGGTGCATACTTTTCACATCGGGGCGGGTGCCTGTGGATATGGCTAAAAAGGTCATTGCCGCAGGGATACCTGTGCTTATATCCAAATCGGTCCCATCAGAAGATGCTGTGAGGCTTTCAATGGAGTATGGCCTTACCCTGATATGCAGGGCGTGGTCGGACAGCTGCGAGATCTATACAGAATATGTGCCTTCTCCGTAAAATACGAAGAAGGCACACAGTACGATCATGACAGCGGTATCATAAGCGAGACCGTCAGGCCGTCGCCGCGTCCCGAGCAGATAAGCTCGCCGCCCATTTTTCCGATAAGCTCTGCAGAGATATACAGGCCGAGACCACTGCCCGCAGTTTTGCCCGAGCGCACATCCCGCCCGCGGTAGAATTTGTTTGTGATAAGATCGAGCTCATCCTCCGGAACGCCCTTTCCGTGGTCGGCAAGGGACATTTTCAGATATTCTCCGCTTAGCTTATAACGCACATCTATGGCAGTTCCTGCATACTTGTAGGAATTGCCTATTATATTTCCCATTATCTGCGAAAGACGCGCCTTATCCGCCCTGATAAGACATTCGGGGATGCTTTCTTCATTTGTAAGCCCCTTTGGATCGTTGGCCGCGACTATCTCATGCAGAACTGCAGAGTTTTCGTCGGTGCAGTTTACCGTAAGCTCGCCCAGATCATCCAGCGCAGAGGCGAGAAGATCGCTGACGAGCAGATTCATCTGCTTTGTCTTTTCGTGAATGCTTTCCACCTTGCCGAGGATGTATTCATCCGTTGCCTTGACGCGTAGTACCTCGCAGATCACATCTATACCCGTGATGGGCGTTTTAAGGTCGTGGCTCAGTGCCGCCACAAGCTCCTTTTCCTTTATTTTGAGCTGGTTTTCCCGCTCCCGTGCGGCTTTGAGTTCCTCGCGCATTATATCAAAGCTTTCCGTGAATACTCCGAATATATTGCTTTTGCTCATTATCAGCGGATCATCGAGCCTGCCTGCGGCTATCTGCCGTGCGAATTCCTGCATCGTTATGAACGGGCGTATGATGTTGATGTAGACATAGTAAAAAAACATTGCCGCCGCCAGAATGAAGCTCAAAAGCATTACCGCCGCGGCTGTCATGAGCTGCGCAGATCCTGCGGTGTATGCGGTGCGCTCAGGATCGGGCACAGCAGCTGTGCCGAGAAAGCGGTTCCCGTTTGTAACGGGGAGGCAGATATAGCCCTCTTTCATGGCCTGAACAGGGTTTGTAGGGCCTGATGAGCCGCCGCTGTATATGACAAAGCCCTCACAGTCGTACACGGTGAGATCTGTATCCGGAAAAATATCCGAAAGTCTTTCGGGGTGATCTATATTTTCCTTTACCGTCTGGGTGATATCGTTGAATCTTGCTGTGCCGGTATCGGTATCGTTAAAGCTGCCGATTATCACGATATCCGCAATGATACCCACGATCAGTATGATAACGGGGAGTATAAGAAAACGGCCTATTTTCATTTTGCGGCACCGTACACTTCCATTTTGTAGCCCACGCCCCATACCGTCTTTATTATCTCTGGTGCGTTGGGATCGCGTTCGGTCTTCTCTCTCAGGTGGCGGATATGCACAGCAAGAGTGCCCTCGCCCACAAATTCATCCTCCCAGACATTTTTGAGAAATTCATCCTTTGTCACAACTTTGCCGCTGTGTTTGATAAGGTAGCAGAGCATCCTGTATTCCATAGCCTTGAGCCCGCTGCTCTTTCCGTTTCTTACCACGCTTCTTGCGGCGGTATCAAGATAAACATCATCGGCGATATATATTATATCGGGATCCTTTGCAGGGGCGGGAGCAGCTGCGGCGGTGACAGCATTTGCCGCCTCCGCTGCTTTTTCGTATCTGTTGAGGATGGCCTTAACTTTGGCAAGGAGAATACTCATTGTAAAGGGCTTTTTGATGTAGTCATCGCCGCCGATATTGAGCGCTGTTAGCACATCATCATCACTGGTGCGGGCACTTATGAACAGAATGGGCATATCATACTCGCGGCGCACTGTCTTGCAAAGCTCAAAGCCCGATCTGTCACCGAGATTGATATCGAGCATCAGCAGGGAAACAGTGTTTGACTGCAGAAACTCCACAGCCGCCTCATAGTTTGTCACATAGGCTGTCTTTATATCGAATATATTGAAATATTCCGCCGTGTTTGCTGCGATGGTCTCATCATCGTCTATCATAAGGCATTTGTAGTTCATGGCGTGCTCCCTTTCAGCGGCCGGCGGTCATCGGGCGTTTGTCCGTTTGTGTTTATTCTACCATGACCTTGCCGCCTGTTTCGCCGACAAACACTATCTTTCCTTCTGCGGGAAGATTTACCGTATTGCCGTAGTCGGTCATGTATGAGGAATATACTGTATGGTCAAATCTGTCGTATACATACACCGAAGCGTTGTCGGGTATGGTGAGAGTTATCGACTTGTTAGCCATATTTGCTATATTATACCACTTTGCGCTGTCGGTTTCAAGTGCTATTTCGTGAATATCCGCACTAAAATCGGGGATGTCGCTTTCCCTAACAGCCACCATTGCAAGATCATCGGTACGCAGATATTCGCAGCCGTTTTCCGCGAAGAATCCATAGTCCCTTACATCGCGTCCTGCCGGTCCCGATATTTCCACAAAGCCCTTTCCGTGATCGGCATCTGCCATCCGGACAGTGCCGTTGAGTGCATTGCCGCCCACTATCGCATAGCCCTTCACACCATCGGGCACTTTAACTGTTGCGGACGGAGATGCGGCACGGACGGAATAGTACATCATATTGGAGTATTTTAAGGAAGTGATATAATATCTCTGTCCGTCCCTTGCTGACCATGCGTTCTGAACATCATCGCTCACATCATACGCACCGACCTTTTCAAGGTAGTATTCATTACTGATATTGCGCCCGAAACCGTCAACATCTTCGTTGGCTGAATCGCAGATATATGTCTTTCCGTTTCTTTCCACGAATTCAAGAATATGCTGATCGGTGTCCTGTGCAAATGTGGATGAACCGGGTTCGCCGTTCATCAGCACGAAGGTGTCTTCAGTGGTGTACATATAGCGCTTTGCCTGCGGTACTACCGATGTGAGCTCGGTTATTTCCATATACTTCCCGTCAGGGAAAGATACAGTGTATATACCGCTCTCTCTTGCATATATATCAGCCATTTTCGTATATTTATCGGGAACGGTATCAACCAGCTGCTTTTCTTCGGGCTCGGGGTAGTAACTTGTGATGCCTTTTTCCGATAATGCCGCATACATAAGGTGTTCAGCCATTGCCTGAGGTTCAATGCCGACACCTCCGCTTGTAAGTACGGAAACACTTATCTGTTCATCGGGAGCCACCATGAGCCCGGCAAACTGATGATTGAGCGAACCGCCCTTGAATTCTATGCGGACATCCCTGTTCATTTCAACTCCGTTCTCATAGCATACCGAATCCCAGCCCAGACCAAAGCCGTCCTCGTATTTGTCGCGGGCAGTGTTTTTCTCCATCTCGTCCTTTGACTCCTGTGAGAGAAGGATATTATTGCCCGTGAACATCGCAGTGCCGAAGCGTACCAGTTCGGGAGCGGTGGACATTATACCGCCCGAACCGAACGCCATGCAGTAATCGGTATCATAACGGACATTGCCGTCAACAAATACCCTTGCGGTGTTCTCATTGCCGTACATTTTAAGGCAGGTGCCTGTGTTTTCAAGACCGAGAGGCTTTGCGATATGCTCCTCCACATAGTCTGTGAAGCTCTGTCCGCTCACTCTTTCAACGACTATCTCAAGCAGTGTAAAGCCGTCATTGTTATATGAGGACATAGTTCCCGGGTCTGCTTTGAGCCTTGTGTGGGAGAGAGTTTCAAGGAACTTGTCGTGATATTCCGTTGATGCTTCATCATAGACTATCATATCACCGCTGACACAGCCCTCCATCCCAGAGGAATGGTTCATCAGCATCCGCACGGTTATGTCCTTGTAGCGTTCGTCCTGCAGTTTAAAATCGGGGACATAGTCCACAACGGGAGCATCTATATCAAGCAGTCCCTGCTCATACAGCTGCATTGCACAGACTGTGCAGAACACCTTGCTTATAGATCCCACTGCCGAAACAGTCTTTGCCTCATCGCCGTAGGTCTGTGTCGGAACATAAGTGTTTACCTTTGCTGTATCCGCATTTTCAGCGGAACAGGGGACAGCAGTTATCATAGTTATCGCCGCGATGGCAGCTATTATTTTCTTGTTCATAAGTATACCCCGAAATCAAGTTATTTTGTCACTTGGCCTTTTCGATATCTGCCAAAAAGAATACCATCATCAACATATTTATCTGCCTGAGATACCCACATCGGGAATTTTCCGGTCGCAACAGCTGTCTGTCCATTGAGCATCCCTGTATGGAATGAGATATGACGAAACTGACGGAGGATCAGCTCCATTCTTGTATGCTCGCAGTTTTCAGGACATTCATACAGCATTTCATCCGTAAGGGAATCAAGATATTCATATGTCTTCTGCTCTACACTATTGAGATAATCAAGAAGCTGATCATCTGAAAGAATGACTGATGCAGGCTTGTCAGGGTTGTCCAGTCCTTCTTCGTGGAATGACGGTTCGTCATATACGCAGGGATTTATAAACCACTTATCTGCTGAATGGATCGCATGATATGCCCATCTCCAGCACGGAGCTCCGCAGCAGAGCGCATCTCTGTCATAGGTCTGTATGGATGTTCTGATATTAAGAAAATTCGGCTTTACCATATCCTTGATTATCATACATAACTCATTCATTATAATATCCTCCTATAAAGCAGCATATAGTCTTTTTCATGTGGTTTTTCGTATGTCATCACCGTCTTCGGCGATGATGACATACTTAAGCGATATCTGTCCGCCTTATTCTGTCATAAGCTCCGTAATGGAAATGGTCTTTATCCTGTGAGCACCCAGATATCCGCATACAAAGCAGAACAGTATCATCATAACAGCAGCGATGATTATTATCGGTATATTGAGCGGAGTTGCGCCGAACATAAATCCGCATACAACAGAATAGATTCCAAGTCCTCCGAATACTCCGAGTATCACAGCGATCACTGCTGCGGGCATTATCCTCATTGCAAGCTGTGCCATAAGCTGCTTTGATGTATAGCCCATCGAGAGCATTATTCCCAGCTCTTTTCTCTGACGCCGTATGGTCTGTTCCATTATGTTGACTATTATAACAGCCACAACTATCGCAGCTATGCCGAGAAATGCCCATGAAGCCCCTACTATTGCAGAGAATATACCGCCTATCTGGGTGCGCATTATTTCACTGAGGTTTGAAACATTCCTTATCAAAAATCCGCCGCTCGTTCCCGTGATGAGCTTGTCGCCTATCTGCACCGCATATTCAACATGATCAACATTGTGGTTTGCAAGCAGCTCTGCCATTTTCTGCTCTGCTGCACTGCGTATTCTTTCCTCTGCAGTATCGCCTGATACACTTTCTTTTCGGGTGTCTGTTATGGTCTTTCCGTAGGTGCCAAGTATCTGTGCCTTGACGGTATCCTTATCTGCACCATCTTCAATATATACATCCAGGGAATTGGGGCGGAATGTGGGATCAAATCTTTTCATGCCCTCATGGGTGATATACAGATTATGACCGTTGTTGGTTATGCTTGCTACTATCCCGCTTATGATGCAGTTCTTTTTTATCCTGTTCTGTTCAAGGGTGAGGTTGTCGCCCGCTTTCAGCCCATGCTGTGATGCGAAAAGCTGTGATATTGCTATCTCATTGTCATGAACGGGGAGAGCTCCCGAGGATGGGATGATATTCTCACATTCATCGAAATCGGCGTATGATACGGGATACATTTCTTCCGAACGGTCATAGGCAGAGAGTGTCTTCCAGCTGCCGAAATCCATAGAGAATGTGCCTGTGAGAACCTTACGCACTCCGGGCATACTGCGGATATTTTCTGCAAGCTCCTCTGTATCCGCATAGCCTGCGACAGAGATATTCAGATCCGAAAGCTCCGCGCCGGTCATTCTTGCTGCTACCTTGAAATCCGAGCCGAACATATCGGCAAGTATAAGACCGCTTATCGCTGCTGCGGCGGATATTGCTATACATACCGTGAGCCCGATATTCTGTCTTGCGCTCTGAACAAAGCCCTTCATTGCAAGGCGCAGATGAACGCTGTTCTTTGTGTTTTTTAAGGGGAAGGGGTTTTTGCCGAAATGATGAGCGGCTATGCCCTTTCTGAATGCCTGCACCGGAGGAAATTTTTTTACCATTCCTGAGCGCAGATATGCGATAATTCCAACAAAGAGGAATATAACTGTAGCCGTGATGATAACGGGGAGTACCGCAATGTGACATTCTGTATGATGTCCCGACAGCTTTTCGCCCAGACGGTGTATGACGGGGATAAGAAAGAACGATGCGGCTGTGCCTGTGATGATTCCCGCAAGTGCCGTGAGCAGATATTCTGCGGTGTAGGCAAGGCTTATATCCTTTGATGTGTAACCCAGCGCTTCAAGTACACCGATGGACTGTATCTGATCCTGTATATCCCCTGCTATGCGGAAGCGTATCATAATGGCGGAGGCTATCAGAACAACGACTGCCATGAACACCATTATCAAAAGCACAGCAGATGAGAAAACTACGCTTTTGAACTGATTGTTTGCATAAGTGCCGATTATTATTTTCATTCCCGCATCTTCGCCTAAATACTCTGTAAGCCGATCTTCAAATATATTTGCAACATCATCGCATTCATTGAGGGGATCACAGTCATAGAGCAGGGCTTCTCTTTTGTCTATAACATTCATCAGCGTGATGTAGTCGCTGTCTGTGACTATCAACTGATAGCCGTCATTTGTTTCGCAGCGGCTGTAGCACTCATAAAAGCCTGCGATGGTGAATGAGAATACCTTTGAACCCTGTACCACATCAAATGTGTCTCCCTCAGTAAACGCAGAGTTGAGGGACTCTCTTGCGCCATAGGGCAGATATACAGGGTGCGCCATTGCAGCGATCTCTTTATCGGAAAGGGATGTTTCAATGGGTGAGCGTTCTATGCGCAGATGATTTTCAAATGTGGTGAACACCATTTCGAGAGCGCGTTCCTCGCCGGTTTTGTCAAGATATTTTGCTGTGGTAGAGTACAGCACACTGTAGTGGTCGATATCGGTAACTCTTTCGTCCTCTCTGAGTATATCAACAAAGCTCTCGTCGAAATAGTTGTCCGAGATGTACAGGACATTCTTGTGTACCGCTATCTGATCGGCTACGGTGGGAAAAATATTCGTCACATCGAACCAGCTTGCCGCCGCCGAAGCGGTTATCGCCATGCAGAACATTATCAGGATGCCGAGCAGTGCGGTCTGTTTTTTGTGCTTTTTTATGTTTGCCAGAGATATCCTGAGTATCCTCTCCATTTTACCACCCCATCTCATCAAGGAATGCCTGCAGGCGTTCCTGACGCTTCTTCACATCGTCCGTGCCGTACTGCGGCATTTCATGCTCGCCCATTACCGCGCCGTCGCGCAGGAAGATAACCCTGTTGCCGCGCATCGCTGTTTTGATGTCGTGCGTTACCATAACGATGCTTTGTCCGTCAGTGTTGAGCTCGGTGAAAATATCCAGAACATCACGGGATGAAGCAGAATTGAGCGAGCCTGTCGGTTCATCCGCAAAGAGTATCTTGGGATCGTTGATTATCGCTCTTACGATGCCCACTCTCTGGCACTCGCCGCCCGAAAGCTGGTTGGGGTATTTGTTCCAGAGCTTTTCTTCTATACCGACCTTTTTGAGCAGTGTCTCCGCTTTTTTGACAAGCTCGGGCGAATTTTTGCGAAGCGCCAGCGCACCTGTCATGATATTATCGAAAACGGTCATGTTCTCCAGAAGATAGATGCTCTGGAATACAAATCCGCAGTTTTCGCGGCGGAAGATCGCCAGCTCGTCATTGTTGTACTTCGAGATGTCCGTTTCTCCGAAGAACACGCTTCCCAGCGTGGGTGTATCCATTCCCGAAAGGGCGTACAAAAGTGTGGATTTGCCCGAGCCGGATGCGCCCATGATAACGGTGAAGTCCTTTTCTCTGATCTGAAGATCAAGGTTCTTTATTATATGATGCTGAATGCCGCCGTTGGAAAAGCTCTTGCATAATTTCTCTGTATGAAGTATCGCTGCCATAATATCCTCCTGTGCAGTTGCGTTTTATCTTATCGTTGAATTTATTATACATCATCTGATTATTAAAGTCTTTATCTGTTGCATATCAATTTCTTATTTATTTCTTAATCAGTCTCAGCCTGACAGGTAAATATGACTATGTTCTATGGGTATAAAAGCTCCGAGCTACAAATGAGCGACTTCATACAAAAGAGAGTACGGGAGGGTGCAGGCTCTGCCGGTTGATATGTGACCTGAGCAGTAATAAAAGTTCCGAGCTACAAAAGCTCGTTTCCTGACAAATGAGAGTACGGGTAACAGCGGCGTTTCGCCGCCTTGACAAGAGAGTGAGTTTATCGTATAATATAATAAGAAAATACTGAATAAGTTTGACCTTCCTGCAGAGGACAGGAAGGCCAAAGATAAAGCGCATCAATGTGCTTATTCAGTATAAAGATTATACGGTATTCCGTAAGGGACGGGGTGGCATGAATATGCAAAACAGCCTGAAGTATGAACATAACGGCAGTACGGTGACGATCTTTCTCAGCGGAAGACTAAGCTCTTCAAACGCTGCAGAAACAGAAGCGCAGATCAAGGAGATAATCTCCTCTGCGGGTGATGCGGATTATGTGATAGATGCGTCTGAGCTTGAATATATTTCAAGTGCAGGACTGCGCGTGCTCATGCGCCTGCGCAAAAAAGACGGCGAAACCGATATAATCAATGTTTCGCCGCAGGTGTATGATATTTTTGAGATAACAGGCTTCAATGAGCTTTTCAATGTGTCAAGAAAAATGCGCGAGGTGAGCGTTGAAGGCTGTGAGGTGATAGGCAGGGGCTTTTTCGGCACCGTCTACCGCATCGACGAGGAGACCATAGTAAAGGTCTACGCCTCGCCGGACAGCCTTTCCATGATAAAGAATGAAAAGCGCCTTGCAAAAACGGCGCTTGTGGCAGGCGTGCCCACCGCGATATCCTATGATATCGTCCGTGTCGGGAACAGCTACGGCTCGGTGTTTGAGCTTTTGAATGCAAAGACATTCAACGACAAGATCGTTTCCGAACCTGAGAATGCGGAAAGTATCATAGAGGAATACGCGAAATTCCTGCGCTTTGTAAACAGCACCGAGGTGCCTGTGGGAAAGCTTGTTTCCGCAAAGGGGAAGTTTTTTGAATATCTCGATGTCGCATCAAAGTATCTGTCAGATGAGGTGACAGATCGTATCAGAGCGCTCACCGAAGAGATACCCGAGGAAAACTTTATTATCCACGGTGACGCACAGATGAAAAATATAATGCTCACAGACAGCGGCCCCATGCTCATCGACATGGATACGCTGTCTGCGGGACATCCTGTATTTGATCTGCAGTCGCTCTATGTTACATACTTTGCCTTCGGTGAGGACGAGCCGGAAAACAGTATGAACTTCCTCGGTATGCCGCAGGAGATGGCAGCCCGTATCTGGGGGCGGACGATAGCTTATTATTTTGATACCGAGGACGAAAATCGCCTTTCGGAGCTCAGGGACAAGATAAGCATTGCAGGCTGTGTGAGATTTCTGTTTCTGCTCGACTTTATGGACGGGCATGATACCGATCTTTTCAAAGCAAGGATAAAGCACACCGTTGAGCGCCTTGAAAGGCTCACCGCAAGGGTGGATACGCTCCTTTTCTGATCATGAAAGATCGAATGTCCTGATGAAATATCTTCCGTCCTGCTCTATCGAAAGGATAAGAAGATCGCCGTCATCCTCAAGCTCTGCAGAAAGCAGCTTTGCGTTTTGCAGAGCTTCCATTTTACGAAGCATTTTCTGCTGCTTTTCGCCGTATTCGCCGAAATTATCCGAGGTGAAAAGCACGCCGCCGCAGAGTGCGTTGACCTGTGAAAGGCATTCCTTCTGACTGTCGGTCATGGTGGTGTCATTATCCCGCAGCAGGAATACATCAGGATCGTTTATGAATGCCCTGCCGTTTAGCTGTCGGCGGAAAACGGAGTTCATGACTGTGTTTCGGGTACTCGGGCGTTCGCGGTGCATTTTCTGCATATACAGCTTGTCATCCCAGTCAAGGCTCACATCCGTTCCTATACGGCAGTAATCCACCTTGCCGAAGGCCGATGCAAGCGGAACGCCGCAGCCGAGTATCTGTGCGCCCTGTGCGCATTCGCGCAGGAAGTCCATCGCATCCGCCATTATCATGCCTCTTGTTTTGTCTTTTCGCGGTGCAAGGCAGGCAGCGTACAGAAAATCCAGCTTCAGCAGCCTGAATCCCCATTTATTCACGGCCGTATCGAATACATCTTTTATGTATTTCCGCACCTCTTCATTGTATATATCAAGTGCATAGAAGCCGCTCCAGTTGCAGCCGCATTTTACAGGTGAATGCTTATCATCGTAAACGAGCCAGTCCTTTTTTGTCCTGAAAAGCTCTGATTTTTCCTCGCATACAAATGGTGCTATCCACAGCCCGGG
>CAMHMM010000016.1 GCA_946186215.1 uncultured Ruminococcus sp.
ACACCTGCTGCCACCGAAGCCTCGGAGGTGATCTTGAACATACCCAGTCTCAGAGTGTTGTCCACATGAGTACCGCCGCAGAATTCCACGGATTCGTCTCCTGCAGCCACAACGCGGACGATATCGCCGTACTTTTCTCCGAAGAGCGCCATTGCGCCGAGCTTCTTTGCTTCCTCGATGGGCATTTCAGTCATGGTAACAGGTATCGCATCAAGGATGTTCCTGTTGACGATAGCCTCGATACGAGCCAGCTCCTCGGGCTTTACAGCCTCGGGATGAACGAAGTCAAAGCGTCCCTTTGTCTCGTCTACATAGGAACCCATCTGATGAACATGGTCGCCGAGGACCTTTCTCAGTGCTGCCTGAAGCAGATGCAAAGAAGTATGGTTCTTCATTATGGCTCTTCTGCGAGCCTGATCTATTGCCGCACGGACTTCATCACCAACGGAGATGCCGCCCTGTGATGCTGTTCCGAAGTGCATGAATACCGCATTTGCGTTCTTCTGTGTATCCTCGACGGTGAACTCGGATTCGCCCACAGCGATGATACCTGTGTCGCCAACCTGTCCGCCGCTTTCTGCGTAGAAGGGTGTGCGGTCAAGGATGATAACAGCCTCTTCGCCCTCGGAAACGCTGTCCGCAGGCTGGCCGTTCTTATAGATGGCAATTACCTTCGCCTGGCATTCATCCTCGGTATAGCCCACAAAGGCTGTCTTTTCGTGCTTTATGGAAGCAAGAACGCTCTCATCCCATGAAGAGCCGCCCTTTGCGAGATAATCCTCTCTGGAGCGCTCCTTCTGGCGGGCAATGCATGAACGGAACACTTCTTCGTCCACGGTGATGCCCTTCTCGGCTGCTATCTCCTCGGTAAGGTCGATGGGGAAACCGTAGGTATCGGAGAGCCTGAATGCCTCCTCACCCGAAAGCGCGCCGCCTGCCTCTATGCCCGCAAGTGCACGGTTGAGAAGATCAAGTCCCTGATCTATGGTCTTTGCAAAGCTCTCTTCCTCAGCACGGACAAGCTTCTTTATATATTCACGCTTTTCCTCGAGCTCGGGGTAAGCGCTCTTGTTTTCGTCGATAACGGTGTCGCACACCTTGTAAAGGAAGGGCTCGTTTATTCCCAGAAGCCTTCCGTGTCTTGCAGCACGGCGGAGAAGTCTGCGGAGAACATAGCCTCTGCCTGTGTTTGAGCAGGTAACGCCGTCGCCTATCATAAATGTGGTGCTTCTGATATGGTCGGTGATAACGCGCAGGGAAACATCCTTCTTGTCATCCTCATGATACTTCACGCCTGCGATCTCGCTGATCCTGCCCATTATATTCTGAACAGTATCGACCTCGAAGAGGTTGTCAACGCCCTGCACTGCCACGGCAAGTCTTTCAAGTCCCATGCCTGTGTCGATGTTCTTGTTCTTCATCTCTGCATAGTGGCCGTTGCCGTCGCTGTCGAACTGGGAGAATACAAGGTTCCATACCTCTATTATACGGTCTGCATCGCTTGCCTGTTCAAAGCTCTCAAAGGGGCCGTATGCCTCGCCTCTGTCCACGTGTATCTCCGAGCAGGGGCCGCAGGGACCGCTTCCGTGCTCCCAGAAGTTATCCTTCTTGCCGAGCCTTACTATCCTGTCACGGGGCACTCCGATATGCTCTGCCCATATCTTCTCAGCTTCGTCGTCGCTTTCAAAAATGGTCACCCAGAGCCTTTCCTTGGGAATCTCCAGCTCCTTTGTAAGGAATTCCCACGCCCACTCGATAGCCTCGGTCTTGAAATAATCACCGAAGGAGAAGTTGCCGAGCATCTCAAAATATGTGCCGTGGCGGGAGGTCTTTCCCACATGCTCGATATCGGGTGTGCGTATGCACTTCTGGCAGGTCGTAACCCGCTTTCTCGGCGGTGTCTGTGTGCCGAGGAAGAATTTCTTGAGAGGAGCCATGCCGCTGTTTATCAGCAGGAGGCTGTTGTCTCCCTGAGGGATGAGATTGGCGCTCGCCATTCTAAGATGACCTTTCGACTCAAAGAACGAAAGATATTTTTCACGAAGTTCGTTAAGCCCCGTCCATTTCATTATTACCACTCCAAATTTCAACGCTGTGCCCTGTGAAAGCGCAGCTGATTCACCATGCCAATTTATTATTATACCAAATTTGTATCGCTGTGTCAATTGGGGCAAATACCAATTTTATCAAATAAAATCAGCTGAAAATAGCAATTTAGTACGCTTACAGCCCGAGCTTTGCCATTATCCCTTCGGGCGTTACGCCCGGATGTGTCACATACATCCGGGCTATCTGCTGTGCCAGCGCGGGATCGATGCCTCTTTTCCGTGCGATCTGCTCAGCCTTCATTCCCCTGTCGGTATCAGCGCACACACGGCACACCATATCAGTAGTGACTGCCGAAATATCACTGCTTCTGATATTCCTGCGGGAAAGGTCTATCCGCTCCGGGGCGATATGCGAGTCATCTATCTCCAGAACCGCCATAGTCGCAGAGAGAAACAGTCTTTCGCTGCCGCAGCTGCCCGGATCGAGCCACAGCGCACCGTTTTTCACCTGTGCATCATAGCGGTGATCATGCCCGTGTATTATCACATCCGCCTTTATATCCGCCGGAATATCGCATTTCCTGTGAACGACGAAAAAGCTTGTGCCGAACAGTGAAAACTGTGCAAAAGCGGGCAATTCGGAAAGCTCTGCATCCGTATTGCCCCGCACGGCAAAAAGCTGCACTGACGCATCCCTTATCTGCTCATAGGTGCTGCGCCCCGAAAAATCCCCTGCGTGTATGACCGCGTCACATCCGGAAATGATCTTCATGACCTCATCGCGCAGCAGATCATGCGTGTCGGATATGACGGCCACCCTGTGCATATCAGCCATAGCAGTCCCACCCGTTATTCAAAAAGGGGCGTAGAGAAATATCTTTCAGCGGTATCGGGCAGTATGGTGACAACGCGTTTGCCCTCGCCGAGCTTTTCAGCCAGCGCAAGAGCCGCCGCAACATTCGTGCCGCTTGATATGCCGCACATTATGCCCTCCATCTCCGCCAGCTTCTTTGCGGTTTTGAGCGCATCGCTGTCGGTGACGATATGGATATGGCTGTATATCTCACGGTCAAGTATCTTCGGGATTATCCCGTCGCCTATGCCCATCTGGAGATGTGTCCCCACAGTGCCGCCTGCAAGTATCGCAGCGTGCTCGGGCTCCACTGCCCATATCTCGATATCGGGGTACTGCTTTTTCAGCGTTTCACCGATGCCCGTTATGGTACCGCCCGTACCGATGCCGGAGCAGAAACCGTCTATCTGCCCTGCGGTCTGCTCGAGTATCTCCAGTGCGGTGTGATATTTATGCGCCCGCAGATTATCGGGATTCTCAAATTGCTGAGGCACGAACACGCGGGGATCGTTTTCCTGCATTTCTATCGCTTTTTCCACGCATTTGCGGATACATTCGCCTATATCACCATCATCGTGGACGAGCACGACCTCTGCGCCATAGTGATTGACAAGCTTGCGCCTTTCCTCACTGACGGAATCGGGCATGATGATTATTGTCCTGTAGCCGCGCACCGCTCCTACAAGCGCAAGGCCTATGCCCTGATTGCCGCTGGTGGGTTCGACTATTATTGTGTCAGGGCATATCTTTCCTGCCTTTTCTGCGGCAAGTATCATATTGTAGGCAGTCCTCGTCTTGATAGAGCCGCCCACATTGAGTCCCTCGAATTTGACAAGTATCTCCGCATTGCCTGGCTTGTTCATCCTGTTGAGCCTTATCATCGGAGTATGCCCGATGGCCTCAAGTATATTGTCATATATCATTTATTATCTCTCCTGCGGCAGATATCAGCTGCCCAGATATTTTTTCAGTCTTTCCATTTCATGCTCCGCATGGGCATAGCCGTAATCGTAAAGCTTTTTGAGCTTTCTCCCGTCCTTTTCCGTCCTGCCGACACCGAAAAGATGCTTAGGCGAGAAAACGAACACCTTTCCCGCGCGGCGCATCTCTTCAAGCTGTGCAAGGCTTTCATTGTAGCGCTCTGCCCGTCTGCGCAGATCTTCGACAAGGTTGGGATAATCCCTGTAGTATATCCCGGCAAGCTTCATCACAGGCTCATCCTTTTTGACAAAGCCCCGCGGACGGGTGAGTATCACAATATTCTTGTCGCATCCTGCGTTTATCGTGTGCATGAACGGGATGGAATCGGCGATGCCGCCGTCGAGATATTTCTTACCGTCTATTTCAATTATGGGAAACAACAGCGGCATGGCACAGCTTGCACGAAGCATGATGAACTCATCATCATCACGGGGGCAGTCAAGATACTCAGCCTCACCTGTTTCAATATTGGTGACCACAGCCTTTACAACGCCCTTATATTCCGCAAAAGCCTTCATATCAAAGGGAAGGTATTTACAGGGCAGATCATGATAGGCAAATTCAAGATTATAATAGCTGCGGTTGGAAGGGCGGAAAAGATGATGCCAGCCCATATACCGCGAAGTAGGCATATGGTCGCAGGCAATGGCAAGATTTCTCCCCTGCTGACGGGACAGATAGGAAACACCGAAAGCGATGCCCGCCGACACGCCCGTAAAATAGTCACACATTATATCCTCTTCGAGGAGCTTGTCCAGCACGCCGCAGGAATATACAGTCCTGCCAGCGCCGCCCTCGCAGGTAATACCAAGCATCAGATCACCCTGTCTTCACTAAAATGCAAAAAGCGCAATTAATCATCTCTTGTTTTCCGGATGCACATCACACAGACCGCCTCTGCGGACGATCTATCGACACAGAATATCGGTCAGATCCCGTCTTCGGAAGATAAGCAGAAACGCCTGCCCGCTCAAACAACAAGAAAGCACCCGCTGCCTGAAAAGGCGGGTGACATCGCTGTATTGATTATATACCATTACGATTGTGAAATGGTAAAAAAAATGTGAACTTTATCATAAAATCTTGACAAAGCTTGTATCAGGGGGTATAATATACGAAATATTTTTTCACGGAGGCAGCCGGCATGGGCGATAAAAAAAGCGGTTTCAAGACTGTTGCGGACAACCGCAAAGCCCGTCACGACTATTTCGTGCTTGAAACATTTGAATGCGGCATCGAGCTTGTAGGCACAGAGGTCAAGGCGATACGGCAGGGCAATGTGAATCTCAAGGATTCATGGTGCAGCATAGATGACGGGGAAATGTGGATAAAGGGTATGCACATCTCACCCTATGAGCAGGGAAATATATTCAACCGCGATCCTATGAGGGTGCGCAGGCTTCTTCTGCACAAGCGGGAGATAATGCGGCTTTTCGGACAGGTAAAGGAGCAGGGGCTGACGCTCATTCCCCTTTCACTTTATTTCAAGGGCTCACGGGTAAAGGTATCACTCGGGCTCTGCAAGGGCAAAAAGCTCTATGACAAGCGCGATGATATGGCCGAAAGAGCATCAAAGCGGGATATAGACCGCGCCCTGAAGGAACGCAACAGGGAATAACACACGCTGACATCAGATTATACCTAATCCTAATACTAATAAATGTGTCTTTCCGGCATACAGCGGGGAAGACACATAAAAACTGCGCATTAATACACACCATATAAACAAGATATTTCCCTTAAAATGATCATCCGATGCTGTTTTACGATATCCCGGAAACAGCGCAGGATAACAGGATAAAACGAGCCGCTCTGCGGCTTTCATATGGGGATGCAATGGCTTCGACGGGGATCTTGAAGCAGGATAAGCGAGCAGAGGATCGTGCTGAGCCTCTTTAAACCGCACGCGTTTTAAAATTAGACGACAAGAATAATTTTGTACCGATGGCTGCTTGACAGCTGTCCGTCCGCCCCTGAGTACTGCGGCAGGGAACCGGGCGTCGTGTAGCAGTGAACGCCGCTTTGGGAGTGTCTGCGCCCGCTGCGGTGTATTGCAGGCTACTGTGACGGAGAGCGTGCCTGTTTGCGCTCCCGATCGGGAATTCTAAATAACAGGCTGCGCTCGGAGAAAATCGTGTGAATAGGTTTTCGGACACGGGTTCGATTCCCGTCATCTCCACCAGGCCGGCAGTGCCGGCAGCCGCCGTGCCGCAGATTTTTGTCTGCGGTACGGTTTTTGTCATGCTCACAGATGGCTATGTAGCTGTTTGTGAGCATATTTCTTTACCTGCTGCATGCTCTGTCCTTTATCTGTCCTTTATTTTTCGTGATGTGTCCTTTACCCGGCTTTTCTTTTCTGCTTTTCACTTTTCTTGTGCTTGAAATCAAGGGCAGAAGCTATTGCATCACCGGCGCGTGCCTGAGCCTGATCAAAAACATGGCAGTAGGTAGATGGAAGTTGTAGTACTTAAATTGCTGTAACCTCGAGCACCTGAATCATTTTACCCATAGATACGCTCCACAGTATATTTTTAGTTTCGCCAAAGAAGGAACAGCATATGGCATATAATGTATGACATTTTTTACCATTGTATTACAAAGTGTATTGGTAAATATATACAGATATCCGCCTGCAAATTGTTAAATGTGTAAATTTTTCATGTTTTTAGGTATAAATTTCGTATAATCCCTTGACAAGTGTTGTAAAATTGTGTAAAATGTAGATATAGTATAACAAAGGCAAAGCATGGGAAACTGTGTGACGCAAAGCTATAGGGCCTGAAATGGCAGCCAGTTGCAGAATTGAATCGACATTGTGCTTGTTATCATGATATCAGGATATCAGGTGTGATTGGCTTATATTTCCGCTCCTCAGCTTTGCATGAGGAGCGGTTTTTGGTTTTATCCGCTTTCTACTGATGATGTTATCGGGGCATCACGAAAAAAGGTTTTAATGGAAGTAATAACGGGAAGTGATCATTATGACAAGAACAAGGAATATGAAACTCAAAGGCTTTACTCTTATCGAGCTCATCGTTGCAATAGCTATTATCACCATTCTTTCGCTTATTATCGTTCCGACGATAAGCGGATTTGTGCAGGAAGCAAAAGTCCAGGCGGCAATTACAGATGCACGCACTATAAAACAATCGATAGAGTTTTCATTGATAAAGAACCTGGCAGTAACTAACGAAGATACCTCAGGAGCTTTTAACAAAGTGCTCTATCTTGATCAGAATAAAGATAAGTCGAAAAGAAAAACTGAGATAGTAGGAGCTTTCACCAGTTACAGCTGGTATGTATACAAGAAGGATTCAAAAAGCAAAGACAAATCTCAGATAATCGACAAATCTATCGCTGGTGCTTTGGATAAAACATTTTCTGAGACTTGGAAAGCCGGGAAGAAAGCTGTAAATCCTTTGAAGTACAATAAAGAAGGATATAATTGCGCACAATACCTGAAAGAAAATGATACCAATTTCGGACTGGTCGTTGTGTATGATCAGGAAGGCTTTGTAAGAATGATGCAATTATACAGAAAAGGTGTTTTAGTAACATATGTTAACAATGAATATGTTGTAAACACTAATCCTAAGGCACACTTTGTCGGTGAGGGCACATGGGACACGATCTATAGAGACAGCGGCAGTGAAGCTCCTGAAGAATGCTGTCAGATCAGTCTGAAAAACGGTCAGATAGGAAATGATGGAAAAAATAAGAGTTGGTATTGATCGATGATATGATCTCTCCTTAGAGCAGGCACACGAAATAATAAAGCGTGTGAACCAGATGCTCACCAATGGCTTTATCGCCATTGGTGAGCATTGCTTTTTCTATCCGCATACGCTGCACTTTATCTGGCCTTTATTTTACGGATGTGTCCATTACCCAGTCTTTCAGGCGTGCATATTGAACGCAAAACAGATGATTTTATAAACGCTCTCTTGACAACTGTCGGATTGTTCTGTATTATAATAAGAGGTATACAGCAGTATACGGTATCAGCGTGAATTATTCGGCAATCAAAGGAAAGCTATATGGACGAAAACAAGAAAAAACAGACGGCAATAAAAGTGCTGCTTTCAAAAATAAAGGGACTCATATTCAAGGTCTTTGGTAAGGCAAGATGGTTTGTACTTGTGCTTGTTCTGGCAACCATAGCTGAATTGGTGTTATCATTCAATTTCAGCATTTCGGATTACAGAGACGGCCTAAAATATGACGACAACAGACGGATAATAGAAACGGCCCTGACAGATATCGGGGAATTCTCGGTAAACAGTCACGGCAAAGCGGCAGTTTCCTGCGATACAGGGAAAGACGGCATCATAGCCGCTTTTGATATGGACACCTGTGAGGCGAGCTATATCGGCGATCAGACGGTGACGACAGATATCTGGAAGGATGATTACTTTTATATTTCAAACTATGCTCTGACCGACGATGATATCCTTTATGCCGTCAGACAGCATTATGATGATTATATTAATAACAGGATAATAACAAGTGAGACCATCGTCAGATTAAATGCTGATTACAGCTACATAGACGATGTATGCGATATTGAATATGATGTTTCGCAAAATATGAGAGAGTCCAAGCTATCCGGACTGCATTATTATAACGGTTCGGTCACATTTGCGGAGCTGAACAGGGACTATGTGCGGCTGTATTCCATAGATACGGCAACAAAGGCTTTGAAGGTGAGCCGTGATTATCCCACGGATGAAAACGGGACATATACGGCAGATGTTATACCTGTTGACGGAGCATTCCTGTTTCTGAGAAGCGACGGTAATGTTTACAGTACGGAATTTGATGCGCCTCTGAGTGATCTGATATATCATTTCGATATGTCCCCCGCCGCACCGTTTTTCACACAGGCGGTGATCTGCGACGGGGATATGTATATCTTTGATGAAAACAAACCTGAAAAGGTCTGGCTTCTTGAAAACGGCACCGCCCGTGAGATCCTGGATGTATCAGATATCGCAGGCCATGAAGACAGCAGCATTAAGTTCATTGATTCATACTGCCCGCAGGACAGCGGAAAAGAAGTCCTCACTGTCTGCCTTTCGGACGGAATCTTCACATATTCCGACGGCAGTATCACAGAGAAAAGCATCATACTAAGGCCGACAGTCGGAGTATTATATTATATTTACGGCATCATCGGATCCATTACACAGCTATGCATATACGGGCTTATTATAAACCTTATCGTAAGGAAAAAGACTCTTTTTTACAAGCAGATGATAGCGACCGTGCCTGTGTTTACGATACTGGCGATCGTTGGTGCAACGAAGCTGTATGATTATTCCGCAAGGCAGAACAATGAGAACATATGCAATGAGATAGAGATCGTATGTGAGTTCGGAGCAAAAGAGCTGAAGGACTACGACTTTTCGGGGCTGTTTGAAGCAGGCGGCAGCACAGGTGCAGAATACAGGCAGCTGCTTGAAAGGCTGAAAAGCATCAGCACAGGTCATACAAGAGAATGGAGCAAGGATTATATTTTTTCGGTGGTGTATCGTACAGACGATACAAACGCCGCAGCTCTTGCATTTGATGACAAGCTTTGTATGCCCATGTGTACAAGGGAAAAGATACCGTCCGAACAGGAGTTTGCAGGCTTCGACAGCTCAGGTGATCATCTGGTAACGGAAACGATAAACAGTATGTTTTCCCTGGATTCCAAAGAGAGCGGTATCACTGCTTACGAAAGGGTAGCCGACAAGGACGGCTGCGGGAAGATATATCTCAAAGTAACTACGGCAAACAGAAGATTCTGGTATCAGCGGCGGCAGCTCGTTTTTTTCATTTTTCTCTTTACGACACTTGTGATCGTTATCCTGTCAGCGATCATCCTGCTCACCTCGCTCTATGTAACAAGGGCGATAAGAAAGGCAACAGGCGTTGTAAAGCGTATCTCCGACGGCGACCTTTCGGCAAGGATAAAGTACAGATCAAAGGACGAGCTGGGTGAGATATGCACACAGGTCAACTCAATGGGCAAGAGCCTTGAAGAGCTTTTCGAGGAAAAGGACAGGTCGGAGCGGTTCTACTACAAATTCGTGCCGGAGCAGTTCAGAAAGCTCTTAGGCAAGGAAAAATTCACCGACCTTGCGCTGGGCGACTCATGCAGCCGCGAGCTTACCGTGCTGTTCTGCGATATCCGTTCATTCTCCATAAATTCCGAGGTCATGACGGCAAAGGAGAATTTTGAGTTCGTAAACATCATCTATGGAATAGCGGGGCCGATAATACGGGAAAACGGCGGTTTTGTGGATAAATACATCGGCGATGCTGTCATGGCGCTGTTTGAAAATGCGGATGATGCGGTAAAAAGCGGGATAGAGATATACCGCTCGATAGTTCTGGATCCTCACACGGCAGAACGGCTCGGTGTAAGTGATATAAACATCGGCATAGGCATCCACTCCGGCATGGCACAGATAGGCATAGTCGGCGAGAGCGAGCGTCTTTCCGGAACGGTCATATCCGACACGGTAAACCTTTCTTCGCGTCTTGAGAGCCTTACAAAGCAGTACAGGACAGCTATGCTCGTTTCAAAGGACACGGTGGACAGGATGACCGATCCCGATTCTCTTGACCTGCGTTATCTCGGTATCATACAGGTAGCGGGTGTAAACGAAGTAAAGGCCGTCTACGAAGTGCTGGACTGTATGCCCGATGAAGAAAGGGCGAAAAGGCACGCCAACAGCCGCACGCTCCGTGAAGCGATACGCCTGTTCCATCTCGGGCGCAGGAAAGAAACTCTGGATATGCTGAGAACTCTTACAGCATCGGGCGGAGGCGATCATGTCACGGATATGTACTATGACTTTGTAAGCTGCCTGTCTGACGAAGACAAGGGAAATGTATTCAGATTCGTGAGGAAATAACGGATAAAATACCGGACAGAGCAATATAAAAACAAGGCGGGCTGAACACCCGCCTTTGGCTTACTCATATAATATCACCGAAACGGTGAACACACCATTGTTTGGTGCAAATGAACACGCACCGCCGTATTTTTCGGTTATACTTCTCACGGAGCTTATGCCGATACCGTCTCCTGCGTGCTTGGTTGAACGGAATACACCGCTGTCTCCTGCGGAGGGTTCTGTACCATAGCTGTTTTTCACTATCAGTGACAGGGAATGTGTCCCGTTGGGAAGGGTATTGTATGAAGAGGTAAAGTCGATAAATCTCTCGCCTGCTGCTTCCTTACAGGCATCAGATGCATTTTCAAGAATATTCCCGAACAGCACTGCAAGATCTTTTTTGTCCGCAAAAATTTTCTTTGGTATGTCTGCCTTTACGGAAAGGGAGATGTTGTTCTTATAGGCTGTTTCCGAATAAAACGCAAGAACTATATTTACTGTTTCATTTTCACAGTATATCAGAGGCTGATCGAGAAGATTCTCCTCTGTGTACATATTTATCAGCTCATCCAGCGCGGATATATCCCCGCCGGCTCGTATCTCTCTGAGAAGTGCGGTGTGATGCCTTATATCGTGCCGTGTCCTGCGCATATTTTCAAGGCGTTCGTTCAGGCTGTCGTACTGGAGCTGTTGTATGGAAAGCGTGTGATTTTCACTTAGCAAAGCGGTATTCTTTTTATACAGCTCCGCGGCCTGAATGATAATACGGTAGATCAGCACCGACCCTGCATCAATGATGAACAGATAAAGCGTATTCGTATAATCCGAAAAGCCATCTGTGCCGGAGCTTCCTACAACATAGAAAAACTGTCTCTCTATCAGATAGAATACACCGGGAACAAGCCAGAAATATCGCCACATAAAGCTGCCGATCTTTTCATGGTCTGAGGAAACATCCGGCGTTTCGCTGTGTGTGCAGATATTTTTGAATACCAGCAGATATACGACCGGCAGTTCGGCTGCAAGCACCAGTAACATAAACAAAGAAAAGGTGAAGTGATATCCGAGCGATGTATATTCGGGAAAAAAGAAACGCTCCAGACACCTTCCTCCGAAAACTGCGAAATCGCCAAGGTTGCTCAGTACCAGAACGGTAAAGATCAGCTTCCCGAGATGTGCCTTTAACACGGCAAATATAAATACAACATAACACACAGATCGTGCGATATTAAATAACTCATGGTCTGCAAACGGCAAAAAAAGGTCAAACTGTGTGAGTGTCATCTGAAATATCAGAACGATACTGACAAGCACACAGGTGGCTTTTTTCCCGAACCGCCAATGGCCTCTGAAGGCATACAATGCCAGCAGCATGAACGGAAATGAGCTTACAAACGAATATAGGATCGTTTCCCACAATTGATAAGGATAGACATTGTCAGTCATAATTTTGTCCTCTTGTTCAGTAAGCCGCCTTGCCTGTCAGGGCGGCTTTACTCTTATCATTCTATCATAAAACGGCAGTTCCGTCAAGTTGCGGGCAAAGCCCGCTGTTACCCGGCAGGCAGAGCCTGCACCCTCCCGTACTCTCTTTTGTATGAGGCCTCTCATTTGGAGCTCGGAGCTTTTATGCCTGCTGTTATTTTACACATAGGTCGGCAAGGCCGACAGCTGCCCGGCAAGCAGAGCCTGCACCCTCCCGCGCTTTCATTTGAACGGTAACTCTCATTTGAAGCCCGGAACTTTTATTTCGCCAAGCATTTCGTGCATAAAATCAGACATTAGGTGCACTTTTTTGACAAAAGCATCTGAATTATGCTATTATAGTACAGGACAATGAACAGTCGGACATGATGACTATATAATGAAGAATAAAGGAGCTCGCTATGCTGATAGGAATATGCGACGATACCAAAGCCGATGCCGAAAAGATAAGATTTGCGCTCATGGATATAACAGATGAGCTTGAAATGGTATGGTTCGATACCGGAGAAAAGCTGATAGAGAGCGTAAAAAGCGGCAAATTCTACTCTCTTGTATTTCAGGATATATATCTTGAAAACGAGAGCGGTATGGACATAGCGCAGGAAGTAAGGAGACTATCCCCCGAAACACAGGTGATCTTCGTTACTACAAGCCTTGACCATGCGGTGGATGCATTCAAGGTACAGGCCGCAGATTATCTTGTCAAGCCCTGCGAGGAATCAGATATAGTAAAGGCATTCGCCCGTGTGAATGTAAAAATGAATCAGCAGGCTCCCGCTCCCGTGATCATGAACATCGGCAGGGAGATCCATGTATTTCACCCCGATAAGGTCGTAAAGCTGGAAAGTGACCGGCATTATACCATCGTCTGCCGCAGCAGCGGAAGGACAGACCGTGTGCATATGAATTTTGCCGATGCGGCAGAGCTGTTCGGAAACAGATTCATCGAGATACGGCGGGGACTGCTGGTCAATCCCGGATATATCGAGAAGATAAGCGGCGCTGCCGTGATACTTACCGACGGCAGCACCTACATTCTCCCGAAGGCTAAAAAGGACAGCGTTATAGCACTTTATACGGAATACATCACTTCCTTAAAAGGATAAGCACTGAGAACGGAGGACGAATATGCGAAAATTCAGGAGAGCCGCTGCCGCACTGCTCGCAGCTCTGATGCTTGCAGGCTGTGCGGGAAAAGATACATCGGACAACGGCGGAACAGCTCAGTCGGATGACACCGAAGATCATACGGGTTATGTGGATACGCTCACTCCGGGTATTGATTACTACGGATATATCAACGGCAAGGAGCTTCTGGATATGAAGCTCGATTCAAAGCACCAAAGCATAGGTACATTAAGCAAAGTGGGCGATCTGGTTGATGAGCAGATCGATGATATGCTCGATGAGATAGCAGCAAGCGACGAGGAATTCCCCAGAGGCAGCTGTGAACAGATGGTACACGATCTTTATCATCTGATCGAGGATGACTATGAAAACAAGCTCGAAAACGATGCGGAAGATACAGCCATTATAGATGCGATCCTTGAAAAGATAAACTCTGTGGAGAATGTAGACGGACTTAAGCAGCTTTGGCACGACCTTTCGCTGGACTACGGTCTTTTACCCTTTGTTGCAGGAGAAGTAAGTATAAATTTCTATAATACCGATGAAAATGTGCTTGTATTTTATTATAATGCACCGGTCAATCTTGAAAATATCAAGGACAGTCAGGTCTCTGCCTCTGCAAACCGTGATTTGCTGGCGGATAAGCTCAAAAATGCGGGAGTACCCGCAGATGATGCCACAAAGCGCGCCACCGAGATGATATATGTGCTGTACGGGATAGCGGGGCATACCGATGTTGAGATACTCAACGGGGAAAAGAAACCGGAGGATTATTTCAATGTTTATCACTCCTCGGAAATGTCGGATATCCTTCATAATTTCAGCCTGCAGGATATGCTGTACAGTATCGGCTATTCGGGAAAAACTCCCGACAGCGTAGTTATAGCCGATCCGGAGCAGCTCACAGCCATTGATTCCTATGTGGATGAAGATCATGTCCAGGTGTGGAAGGATCTTGCAATATGCAATGTGATAGATACCTATTCTTCATGGCTTCCCGATAAATACAATTTTACCAACGGTGAAAAGATAAGCGGCGAGAGAATGGCAAGGTACATCATCAAGA
>CAMHMM010000017.1 GCA_946186215.1 uncultured Ruminococcus sp.
AGATATGCCTCTGCCCGCTCCACATAATGATCGAGCATATCTCCCGCATCCTGCCCGAAAAGGGCAAGGGTTATCTCGTCCACGGAAAGCACCACTGCCCTGTGCTCATCCCTGAGGCGCTTTGAGTAGGTGCTCTTTCCGCTGCATATCCTGCCGCACATCATATATACCTTTGCCATATGCGCTTCCCCTTTTCTGCCCGAAATAAAAAAGGGAACAGCGGTGCTGCTCCCCTTGCTTCTTTGTCTGTGTATCCGCCGCGGCGATCACTTTTCCAGACCGAAACGCTTCTTGAAGCGGTCTACGCGTCCGCCTGTATCTACCAGCTTCTGCTTGCCTGTGTAGAAAGGATGGCACTTAGCGCAGATCTCGACTCTGATATCAGACTTTGTGGAACGAGTCTTGATCACATTGCCGCAGGCACAGGTGATAGTAGTCTCACCGTAATTAGGATGGATTCCTTCTTTCATTGCATTACACCTCATTTCAATATATTCAGTACTTCATAGCAGCCCATCACATTATCCTCGGACAGTAGTGCAATGCAAGTCACAACTACTAATTTTACCACTGATACAGGGTTTTGTCAAGCATCATGGAAAAATAAATGTAAAATTATTGTGAATTACGCTGATTTTGCCCCAATTATCCCGATTTTGTTGACTTTTACGGCGAATAATGATAAAATTTTAAATAAGCACTGCCCTACCCGCAAAGCGGGTATGCGCAATACAGAAACGCTGAATAATGATGACCGCACATAAAAACAATTCAGCTCACTGCGGTTATAATTTTTCGGTGATTCCTTAATTTTGGATTAGAAATTCATTGGCCTCATTGACAAACGGTACACAATGTATTAGAATTTACAGCAAGGAGAACCATGTTTTCCTTCCTTATCCGGATAAGGAGTTGTATTATGAAAAGGACTATCAGAACTGCCGCAGGTCTGACAGCATTATGCCTTGTAATGGCAGCCTGCTCCGCCAACACACGCACACAGGAGCCGGACAGCACAGACAGCTCACAGACCATTCCGGCTATGACGACCACGGTCTCTGCCGAATCCGAAAAAGAAGACAAGACCGTTAAAAGCACGGATGCTGCCACCGCCGATCCCTTCTCGGATGACGACCCATACGGGGATAACGGTGTCAATACCACTGTGTCCCACAGTGTGAGCCTGAGCACTGAACAGGAGGACGAGCCCGCAGCCAGCGGAAACGCACCTGCAAAAACAGAGGCTGCCCCTGCGGCAGAGCCCGCCGAAACAGTCACTCTGAGCCAGAAGGACACATCTGCGGGAAAGCAGAAGGACAGCAAGAAGTCCGACAAGAAATCCTCCTCGGGAGTAAAGCTCGTAATATCCGAAACGGGCGGCTGGAATGACGGCACCAGCGATTTCAAGCAGTATTCCATCAAAATACAGAACAACAGCAAGAAAAATGTAAGCTCATGGAGCATAACCATCCCGTTCGGAAGCAGCGCATCCCTCGACCAGTTCTGGTGCTCCCAGTCTGCCATCAAGGGCGGAACTCTCACCGCATCCAATGTGGATTACAACGGCGTTATCGAGCCGGGCAAGGAAACTGAGTTCGGCATCATCGTAAAGAGCCCCGGCAAGCCCGATCTGAACAAGGCTGTGGTAAGCTGTGTATTCGGCGCTGCGGCTTCCTACAGCGGGAATAACGGCGGCGGTGGAAACGGCCAGCAGCAGGTCGTTCCTGCCAAGGAAGTCCCGCCCGCTACCACGGATGACTGGCTCTCTGTAAGCAGCAACCGTATCGTTGACTCGGAGGGCAGAGAGGTCTGGATCACCGGCATAAACTGGTTCGGCTACAACACAGGCACCAACACCTTTGACGGGCTCTGGGCCTGCGACCTGAACACATCCCTTTCGGAGATCGCAGATCACGGTTTTAATATGCTGCGTGTGCCCATCTCCGCAGAGCTTATAAAGAACTGGTCGGAAGGCAAATATCCCGAGGCGAATTTCAACCACGCCACAAACGCATATCTGGTCGATATGAACAGCCTTGAGATATTCGATTATGTGATCGGTCAGTGCCGCGCAAACGGCCTCAAGATCATGATCGACATACACTCTGCCAAGACCGATGCCTCGGGACACATGAAGAATATGTGGTACGAGGGGGATATCACCGAGGCGGATTATCTTGCGGCGCTCAAATGGATATCCAAGCGCTACAAAAATGACGACACCATAATCGCCTACGATCTGAAAAACGAGCCCCACGGCAAGGCAAACGAGAATCCCCGCGCAAAATGGGACAATTCCTATGATCCCGACAACTGGCGCTACACCGCCGAAAAGGCGGCCAATGCCGTACTTTCGGGCAACCCCAATGTGCTTATCATGGTAGAGGGCATAGAGATCTATCCCCGCGATGTCAAGAAGGGCTTTTCTTCAAAGGATCCTTCTGATTATTACAGCACATGGTGGGGCGCAAATCTGCGCGGCGTAAAGGATTATCCCGTGGATCTGGGACGGTACAAGGACAAGCTGGTATATTCTCCCCACGATTACGGCCCGTCTGTATATCAGCAGGAATGGTTCAAGGGCAATTACACCTACGACACGCTGAAAAAGGATGCATGGTACGACAACTGGCTGTACATCCACGATCAGAAGATAGCTCCCCTGCTCATCGGTGAATGGGGCGGCTTCATGACCGAGCCCAATCTCACATGGATGACCTATTGCCGCAAGCTCATCAAGGAAAAGCGGATAAACCACACCTTCTGGTGCTTCAACTCCAATTCTGGCGACACAGGCGGACTGGTCAAGGATGATTTCGTCACATGGGATGAAGAAAAGTACGAATTCGTAAAGGAAGTCCTGTGGCAGAAAAAGGGCAAGTTCGTCGGTCTTGATCATCAGATACCCCTCGGAGAAAACGGCACTGTTCTGAAGTAAAACGGCGGTATTCCGCTGCCCGTGCGCAGCGGGCAGTGCCCGTCAAAGAAAGGCAAATAAAATGAAAAGCAGTACATTAAACACAATACTCTCCGCTGCAGGCGGCGCTGTTCTTATCGCAGCGGGCATCGCATCATTCTTTATCAATGGTGCGGCTATCAGCACCATTTCCACCATACTTGCTGTGGTCGCTCTCGTTGCGGGCATTATCCTGCTGATAACACGGATCACGGAGAAGAAAAACGGCGGCGCACTGCGGCTCGATTTCGTGCTCTGGTTCATACTGGCGCTGCTCCTGTTCAACACCAACATTCTCAACAGCATCGGCAGTATCATCGTTGTGATCATCGCTGTATTCCTCATCATTGAGGGTGCGGCCTCCCTGAAAAATGCAGTGGGCACATCGGCAAAGGAGATATCCAAAATAATCTTTGCCTGCCTGTTCATCGTCGGCGGTGTATTTGCGCTCCTAAATGCCCGCATGGTATTCAATGAGGTCATCGGCAAGGTCATAGGCGTATATCTGGTGATACAGGGTGCAAATATGCTCCGTGATTTCTGGGGACAGGTCAAATACAACAGAAACTTCAAGGGTGTAGAATAGTCGGCAAGGCCGACAGCTACCCGTACTCTCATTTGAACGGGAACGCGCATTTGCGGCTCGGAACTCTGATTTGGCGTATAGCTTGAATGACAGCTGCCCGGCAGGAAGAGCCTGCACCCACCCGTACTTTCATTTGTGGGTAGCGCTCATTTGATGCCCGGCAGGCGGAGCCTGCACCCTCCCGTACTCTCGTTTGAACGGGAACGCACATTTGCAGCTCGGCAGGCTGAGCCTGCACCCTGTCGGCAAGGCCGACAGCTACCCGCACTTTCATTTGTGGGTAACGCTCATTTGATGCCCGGAACTCTCATTTTCGCAGAAAGTGAACAGATCGGTTGGCAAGGCAGGCTGAGGCTGCACCATCCCGTTCTCATATTTGAACGGGAACACACAGGATATCAGTGATAAAATTCCGGCGGCATCACGCCGCCGGTTTTGTATGAGGATCAACATGAAAGAAGCATTATTGATAATAGATGTACAGAACGATTATTTTCCCGGCGGCAGCAATGAGCTTTACAAGCCCCTTGAAGCCGAGAAGCGCATTGCGGAGCTGATACGCGAAAGCAGGGACACAGGCAGGCCGGTCATATACATACAGCATTTCAATCCCGACGACGATTATTTCTTCATCGAAGGCACATGGGGCGCTGAGATCTCCGAAAGGATAAAGCCCGAAGCGGGCGACAAGGTGATCGTCAAAAGATATCCCAACAGCTTTCTTGAAACCGAGCTGGATGAATACCTTAAAAGCCTTGGCATCGACACACTGCTCGTCTGCGGCATGATGACACATATGTGTGTTGACACAACTGTCCGTGCAGCGATGGACCACGGATACACTGTAAGGCTTGAAGCAGATGCCTGCGCGACTATGGATCTTACAATAAACGGCGAGGTGATACCCGCCGAAACGGTACACAAGGCATTCATTGCCGCGATGGACGGCATATTTGCAGAGATCATATGATCGTCTGTGTGCGAAGCGGCGGCTGAAACAGTCTGCACACAAAAACCGGCACATCCGTTTTGAACGGATGTGCCGGTCGTTTTCTTATCAGAAGGTCACTATATCCTTTACAGCGAATGTATAAAGATCAACTGTGATCATTCTTCCTGTTCCCACAAGGATGAGATCCTCACCCTCGATAACTGCTCTGTCAAAGCCTGTTGTATAGCCTGCGTCACTATCAAGCGAGTCGAACTCGGCCATTCCTGCCTGAGTTAGGGTACCGCCTGCTGCACTTAACAGATAGTACCTGTCAACTGCCCTGCCTCCATTATTGCCGCTCACGGGTATTCCCACAAGCTGTCTGTCGGCATCGATGAAAATTGCTTTACTGTCGGCAAGTGCCGCACTCTGTACGAATGACAGGTCGCTCACTGCGTAGCTTGCTATCTTGCTTCCGAATTCATCCGAAAGGCTCACCACCAGCATCCCGTCGTACAATGTCAGGGAAACTGTCTGATCTCCTACTGCAGCGCTCTGCATTGCAGGAGGCGTGAAGCTTTCTTCCTGCACGGGCTCCGGAACAGTCTCTGCTGCTGTCTCTGCAGCGACCTCGTTTATATCAACGCCCACCATAGGCTCGCCCGATTCGGATATCCATGCTGTGCTGCCCTCGAAGCGGACTTTGACATCAGTCCTGCCTCTTGCCAGATCACGCTTGGCATTTGTGATATTAAGACAATCATCCAGCGAATAGATATTCACCGAAGATACGCCCTCACTGTCGCGGACGGTGCAGGCGATCCTCAGAAGGCCGTCAGTCCTCATAAAGCTGTGCTTATCCAGAAGAGCGCCGCTCACGCTGCCCTCTGCCTTGTAATCCAGCCGTCCCTGTGAAAGTGCAAAGGATGTGATGTATGTAACATCGCCGTCCCCCGTCCTGTCCACACCTGCAACATAGAGTGTATCCTCTGTGCAGTAGACTGCCGAACCGCCGCCCAGAACAGCCTTGACGGAAATGCTGTTATTTCCCGTCTGAAGCAGCGGCACGGTGGATACCACCGTATAATCCACATCTGCCGCAGTACAGGGCACGCGGATATCCGAAGCTTCTATGAAAAATCTTTCGCCGTTTACATAGTATCTGGGAACATAGCTTTCAAGGGGTGCGGAATAATCTCCGCTGAATTCGCCTGACTTGGAGCAGGATGTAACGAGATAAAGCACACCGCATTCATCCGTTCTTGCGCAGATATATCTGCCGTCCTGCCTGTATGTTCTTGCAAGTCTGGGAACACCCGTTGAAATATCATATATCTCGGCGGTAACAAAGCCGCCGCTTTCATCGGTCTCACGGCTGATGAGCAGGAGAGTGTCTCCGTAAATATCCATCTCAAAGGGTGAATATTCGCTGTCTACCGCTGCAGCAACTGTCATATCGTCCTTGCCGACTGAATATACAGTGCCGTCACAGAGATAGAATATGTAATTATCACTTCTCTGCACGATATCCGCATTGGAGAAATCCCAGCGGGGAAGCTCGATATCCTCGGGATCATCTATGATAAGATCACCGACAGAGGACTCGCCCACAACACTGCCGTCGGGTGCTGTCTGCACCGGTGAGGCTGTGCCCGGTTTCGCAGGCTTTGTGCCTGTCTTGCCGCCCTGTGCCGCTGTTCCGGTATCATCACCGGTGATCAGCTCTTCACCATCGCCGATCTCTTCACGGGAAAGCTCATGACTGTTGTATATGCCCGAATAGATGCTGTACAGCTCATCATAGGATGAAGGCTGCTGCACTGCCTCGTATATCTTTTCGCCTGCAAGGGGATCTATCCTTGCGCTGCGGTTGTTCATTGCAAGCACGCCGCCGGCAAGTGCCGCACAGGCTGCCACAGCCGCAACAGAGCGCATGATGGATATTCTCTTTGTGCGCTCGGGCATCCTTTCCAGCTTTTCCGAAATGAGAAGCTCGGGAACGGAATCCGCAGGTTCCTGCACGATAGCCGCATTATCCAGCATCTTCTTCATGTTTTCAGGTGAAAGCATATCAGGGATATCTATTTCCGAAACTGCCGAAAGCAGCATATCGTCAAAACTCATAGCCGTAAAGCCTCCTTTCTTCAGGATTTTAAAATGCAATACAAGATCGTTCATTCAAGATAGTTTCTAAGCTTTTCCTTTGCTCTTGCCGCTTTTGATCTTACGGTATTCGCAGGAATACCCATGATCTCTGCGATCTCTTCGCTTTTATAGCCTGAAACCACTGAAAGTGAGAGCACCTGTCTTTCCTCTGCGGAAAGTCTCTGCATAGCCTGTACAAGATCCGCCCTGCCGAATTTTATATCTGTGTGTTCGTCGGGCACCTCGTCCTCAAGATCTTCTATATCTTCCCTGAGTGACCTCTGATCCATGTACTCCTTCAGCTTTTTATTTATCTGAGCTGTAAGGATCGCTGTGATCCATGAGCGGAATGCAGCCGCATCACGGAGCTTTCTTATGTTTTTGTATGCCTCCAGGACTGTGTCGCTAACCACATCGGAAGCATCGTGCTCATTTCCAAGGTTCATAAGAGCCAAACGGTAAAGATCCTTGTATACAAGGGAATAAAGTTCGGCAAACGCTTGTGTATCTCCGCTCTGCGCACGCTCCACAGCAGCGGTAAGCTCCAAGCCCATATCAGCAGATCACCTCGCAGCTGCTTTTGCAGATGCAGCGTTAATGGATCGCCGTCGCTCTCTTCTGAGCCCTTCGTATATATAGTGCGTTTTTAAGGGCATTTTGTTGCATGAAATCTCCTATAAAATAAATTTTGTAGGAATATACAATTTCAGAAGAGTTTACGGCAATATAGCAGTCATTTTATACAAGTCTGGGAAGTATTGGATAAAGTGTAAGATCTGTACTTGCTCAGAATTCGGCAACTATCTTTCCGTCTATGATCACATACTTGCTTTCCCTGCCGCTTGCAGAATATACAAGAGCCGCAGTGATATCGTTCACGGGGCAGAAATTCTCCACAGAAAGGTCAAGCAGCGCGATATCGGCAAGGAAGCCCTCGCGTATCTCGCCGAGGTCATCGAAGCCCAGTGCCTTTGCACCATTGACGGTGGCCATTCTGAACACCTGATTTGCAGGCAGTACAGTGGGATCCTCCGTAATGCCCTTTTGCAGGAGTGCCGCATAGTTCATCTCGGCATACATATTAAGGGCATTGTTTGAAGCCTGCGAATCCGTACCGAGGCACACATTGACACCCTTTTCAACAAGCCTTGCGATCGGAGCCACGCCGTTTGCAAGCTTGAGATTGCTCTTTGGATTATGGAGCACGCTTACATTCTTTTCGGCGAATATATCCATATCCTCCTCGGTAAGGTGGACACAATGCGCCGCACAGGTGGGGATATCGAAAAAACCCAGATCATACAGGTAGCGCACAGGCGTTTTGCCCCGCTCTCTCAGGCAGTCCTCTACCTCCTTGCGGGACTCGCTCAGGTGTATGTGCATACCCTGTCTGGTCTCCCTTGCCTTTTCCATAAGGAAGAGAAGGTAATCCTCGCCGCAGGAATAGATAGCGTGGGGACCCAGCTTAAAGCTTATCAGCGGATCGTCCTTATATGCGGCACGCTCAGCCTCATGCTCATTATAGCGGCGGATACCGCCCTCGTCATTGCGGTCGGTACCGACAAGGCCTCTCGTCATTACGGCACGCATACCCGTTTCATGGGCCGCCTTTGCATCCATCATGGGGAAAATATGCATATCCATGAAGGTCGTTGTGCCAAAGCGCAGCATTTCCTTACACGACCAGAGTGCGCCCTGATAGCCCTCCTCGGGTGTGAGCTTATCCTCTCTGGGAAGTATCGCGCCGAAAAGCCAGTCATTGAAGGAAAGGTCATCGGCGATATTTCTGAACACCGACATATACGCATGGGTATGGCAGTTGATGAGCCCGGGCACCGCAAGCAGACCTGCGCCGTCGATCGTCCTCTGAGCCTCAAAGCCCTCGGGCGTATAGCCAACTGACTCGATCCTGTTGCCCTTTATGCACAGGTCGCCCTCTTTGATGCCGTCGGGTGTGAGCATTGTTGTATTTCTGATACGGATATTCATCTGATCGCCTCTTTCTTTCAGGGAAAATTAAGTCATTCTAATATTAACACATTTTTCCGGATTTGTCAAACCACAGTCGGGCAGGCAGAGCCTGCACCCTCCCGTACTCTCTTTTGTACGGAATCGCTTATCCGTGGCTCGGAACTCTTATTACTGTTCAGGTCACATATTAATCGGCAAATTCTGCCCCCTCCCGGCGGCGAAACGCCGCTGTTACCCGTACTCTCATTTGTGAGTAATTTTTCAATAGCAGCTCGGAACTTTAGTTTGTAAACCCCACCGCCTCGCTTCTCTCGGCACCTCCCCTTTCAGGGGAGGCAAGCAAGCACGCTCATGCAGGCGTGAAATACATATAGCTCGGACATATCTTCAAATATTTATATCATTATCTAAAGCAACTCACTGAATTTGCCTTGCCGACCGGACAGACACAAGGTCAGACTATCCAAAAGTTTCTAGCCACAAAGTCTGTTAAACTCCAAATGAGAATACGAGCGGGTGCAGGCTCAGTCTGCCTTGCCTCCCCTGAAAGGGGAGGGGGACCGCCGCCCTCAGGCGGTGGTGGTGGGGTTCATTAACGAACCGAGCCACAAATGAGCATTACCGTCCAAATGAAAGGGCGAGACACATCAAACAGAAGGCAGTCTGCATTTACCCGCCGATCAAGCTCCTTACCCTGCGTATATCCTCATTCATGCGATCAAGAAAGATATGCCCCGTCTTGTCAAATGAAGTGGATTCTATCGTAATATCGCCGCCGTAGCCTGCACTGCGTATAAAAGCGGACAGCTTTTCAAAATCTATCTGTCCGTCACCGATATGCAGCGTTTTAAGGCTCTGCCAGTCCATTACCCCGCCCTTGTAATCGTTGATGTGCAGGTGCTTCACCCGCTCCCATATATGCGAGTTTTCCTCAAGGCAGATATCCATGAGCTGCCCGTGAAACTCGGCCATTTTCGTATCAAAGGTAAAGGATATATCGGGATACTCCGTTGTAAGCTCCTTCATATGTGTCATAGGATCGCTGCGGTTGCAGACCACATTCTCCACCGTGAGCAGCAGCCCGTATCTATCCGCAATATCCCGCATATATCTGTACACTGCGATATTATGCGGAAAATCCTTATCGGAATCAATTCCGTTCCACAGATGCAGTACAAGCTTTTCCGAGCCCAGTTTTTCTGCCATCATGCAGTTTTCCTCAAACAGCCCCAGCGCTCTTTCCGTGTCGCCCTGCTCGTTGCGGCTTATAAGATCGCCGACACTCTTTTCCGCATGCAATACAGGAAACGGCTTCGGGAAGTCCGCAAAAAAATCCGCCACCTCGTCTGTTCTGCCGTACCAGTCGTCATACATCATAAACTCATATCCGTCGCAGTCAAGGTACTTCACACATTCATTCAAGAGTCTGTAATCCCTGCCGTTCGGTCTTCCTATCAGCGCTCCCGTGGAGCATAATATCCTGTTGTCCATTTATCCTCTTTTCTGCCGCCGCACATCAGACAACGGGAGCTGCCGCACAAATGCAGCAGCTCCCGTACATATCGTGATTCTCTATGCACTGAAAACTGCGGGCAGAGCCGTCTGTGTCAGTATCAGTCCTCGATATACACTCTTGCCATTGCCTGCTCCTCGAGAGGCCTGTCGCTGTAATCAGTGGGGACGGATGCAATGCGGTCAACCGCCTCCATGCCCTCCACTACCTTGCCGAATGCAGCATACTGTCCGTCAAGGTGGGGTGCATCCTCATGCATGATGAAAAACTGTGAGCCGGCGCTGTCGGGATTCATAGCCCTTGCCATGGAAAGCACGCCTCTTGTGTGGCGAAGATCGTTCGCAACGCCGTTTGAAGCAAACTCGCCCTTGATATGCCAGCCGGGACCGCCTGTGCCCGTGCCTGTGGGGTCGCCGCCCTGGATCATGAAGCCGGGGATGACTCTGTGGAAGATGAGTCCGTCATAGAAGCCCTGGGAAACCAGCTTTACAAAGTTTTCCACGGTGATGGGTGCCTTGTCGGGATAAAGCTCTATCTTTATCTTGTCACCGTTTTTCATTTCGATAATAACCATTGTGATCATTCCTTTTCTCTATTGATCGGCGGTGGACTGTGCCGCGCCGTTTTTTGACTTTACTGCCGTGAATAGCGGCTCTCGGTGTGTGTCGACTTTTCCTTGTACATAAGGTCGTCTGCGTGTTTTATCAGCATATCCACATCAAGCCCGTCGGTTATCTGCTCGAACCATATGCCGTAGCTGCCGCGGACCTTGTAGGGCTTGCCCGATGTATCGTTGAACCTCTGCAGATGCTCTTTGATCTTAGCCGTGATCTCTATTCCCCTGTCCTGCGGATCGGCAGAGCATATGCTGGCTATGGTGAATTCATCTCCGCCGAAGCGGGCGCAGAGCTCTTCATCGCCCCACACGCTTTTCAGCGCAGCGGCGATGGCATTGATAGCCACATCGCCCTCGGCATGGCCGTAGTTGTCGTTGATGGTCTTCAGGCCGTCCATATCCATAGAGATGATCACAAGATATGTCCTGAAGCCCTCTTCGAGCGCAGAATCCAGCCTTTCCTTGATCGTGGTGTAAAAACCGTTGCGGTTGAGCAGCCCCGTGTGATCCTTTTTGTACAGTGTTTGGAGCCTGTCGATGACCTTTTTCATCACCGACTGGGAGCTTACCACTTCAAGGGCATGATTGAGGTGTCTTGCATACATTGAAAAGCGGCGCATATCGTCATTTTTTGTAAAGCCGTCGCCGCCGTTGCTCAGAGCGCACACGCCATAGCCCACATTCAGATCCTGAAAATGCACAGGCCAGAACAGCAGGATATTGTACCGTTCCGCCGCTTCATAGATCTTAACGGGGCGTTTGCCGCAATAGGGCGGTGTTGCGATACCGTCGAGCCTTTCGCAGAGCACGAGCCTTGCATCATCCATGCCGCCCGAATTGTTCCCCTTGCGGTCATCGCTGATATTCATAAAATTATCATTGAGGCACAGGGCATAATAATGCCAGCCGTAAACGGATGAATACTCCATCACATTGGATGAGAGCTCCATCAGCCCCGTTGAAACTGAAACCTTATCGTCGAGCTCAAAGAGGAAAACATTGTTTGCGTTATCCTCGCTCATCATATCAAACAGCGGGAAGATGAGCCCCGATGCTTCGCGGTAATCTATCCTGCGGCAGCCGCAGGAATGAGAATACACTACCCTGTGGTCGATTATGGAAAAGCTGTCCGTGCGCCGCCCCTCGATATGGGCAGCCACCATGTCCACGGATTTTGTGCCCGCAAGCTCATTATCCTGCTTTGCAGTGGTGAGGCGGGGGATGTGGAACTGCTCCTCGAACATTCCGTCAAAGCCCGTCACCAGCACATCATCAGGCACGGCATAGCCATGGCTTTTGAGCCAGCCGCACACTGCCATTGCCATTGAGTCATTGCAGCAGATGAACACCTCGGGCATTTCCATTCCCGATTTTGCGAATTCCTCCATAGCCATAAGGGTGGGAGCCGTCCAGAATTCGCCGTACTGTATCCGCTTTTCGTCGAGCTTCATCCCATGCTCCGCCATTACGCGGCGGACGCAGTCCACTCGTTCCTCGGAGAAGGAATTGCCCTTCTGACCTGCCATGACATTGATGACCTTGCAGCCGTGCTTTTCAAGGATGTGGCGCACGATGGCCTCAAATGCGGAATGGTAATTGAACTCGATATTGCAGCAGCCCTCGATATATTTATCGACGCACACGGTGAACACATCGTGCTGTCTTGCTTTTGTGATCATATCCGTGAGCAGGCGCTGATCCTTCACCATTTCGCCGTTTATTATCAGCCCGTCGATCACATCATAATCCACATAATTGCAGATCGCAGCCTCGCCGCGCGAATATTTATCGTCAAACTTGAAGTCATTCGCCGAGTTGTAGACAAACAGCTTATAGCCGTATTCGGCACAGCGGCTTGCCACGGCGCGGTAAAGATCGTTCTGGAGATATTCCCTGAGCATAGGCACAAAAAGGCCTATCACCACATGACCGTTGAGCATACCGCCGCACCTCCTGTCTATAGCGGGAGCTGCATACAGGGCTGACCTGCCCTGTATACCGTGATCCCGCAAAAAGTCTGTTACCGTTTATTTTACCACATATGCCGCATAATGTCAAACAAAAAATACACACTGGTCGGCAAGGCCGACAGCTACCCGTACTCTCTTTTATATGGAGTCGTTTATTTGTAGCTCGAAACTTTTATGTCTGCTATTATTACGCACTTAGATATGCGGCAGGCAAAGCCCGCAGTTACCCGTACTCTCTTTTGTATGGAAACGCTTATCAGCGGCTCGGAACTCTCATTACCGCTCAGGTCACATATTAGTCGGCAAGGCCGACAGCTACCCGTACTCTCTTTTGTGCCGTCAGCGGTTCAGCTGATAATCGAGAAAGCTCCTTGCCGAATCCCTTACTGCCTTGTCAGCATTTTCGTTTTCCGCTGCCTCTTTGAGGATGCTTATATATTCATCCCTGTCGGCGCTGCCGTTGATGCAGCGGTTGAGCATCCAGACAGTGTGGAGTGTGGGGGCGCGTTTTACCGAGCTGATAAGCAGCGGGATATGTTCGGGATGATACTGCTCGATAAAATGCACCATCGGCCCCGGCATACCGAGATCATCAACGGGGTGGCGCTCCATTATGGAAAACAGCTCGCCGACTATTTCAAAGCCTGCACCTTCCTCAACAAGCTGTTCCATAATCTCCTCTGCTTCAAACTCAAAATCATCCGAACCGATGAGATCCTCGAGTTGCCTGAGTAAATTCTCTGTCATCATTATCACTCCGTTGATATTGTCAGATTGCGGGCACTGCTGTGAGGGATATCACATACCCGACCACTGCTCAAAGAATTCCCTTTGCTGCGCTGTATCGGGGAAGGTGTCTATCTCGGCGTGATCCCAGATATTTACTATATCCTTCATCATTGCCTGCTTTCCCTGCTCCACAAGATATATCCTTTCCGTGGCCTCCATCATGCCCGACTGAACGGCATTGATGCGCGAACCATTGCATTTTATGCCATAGCCTGCTTCAAGCAGCATATCCCTGAATTTCTGGTACGCGGGCAGGTAACATCTGTCCGAGGCGGTATACTCCTGTCCGTCTATCACTGCACGGATAACGATATCTCCTGTTTGACCGTCCTCACCTGCAGTGACCTGTATTTTCCTTTCGCTTTTTGTTTCAAGGCCGGCAAGTGTGATATCATATGTATCCATATCATCCTCGCCGATATCGTCCGCATCCTTTACAGGTAGCTGATCATCGCTGCGGATATATGACAATGTGAGCAGCACCTGTGAGGGGATATAGAATATCCACACGAAAAAGTCGATAAAATCATGAACTCTTCCATCGGTAAGGCTCCTGAATGTGATGGAAAGATCACAGCAGAAAAACAGCAGCAGTCCGCTGCGAAACAGCAGGGATGTTTTCTCCCGTGCATCACGCCTGCACCAGACCTCTGCCGCATTGACCAGCAGCAGTATGATATCCAGCAAGCCCAGCGCGTTTTCCGCATCGAGCAGCCCTGCGAGCTTCAGAAGCGGCAGGCACACTGCGAACAGTATCACCCGTATCAGCAGCGTGGCCTTTGTGGGACGGATGTATATAGCATAGAGCATCTGCACCAGACAGA
>CAMHMM010000018.1 GCA_946186215.1 uncultured Ruminococcus sp.
CATGATAATTGTATTGCACATATATCACAAAATATAATGCTGCATTTATCTATTGTGTACAAATATTTTTTCAGCCATATAAAATAATGTGAATTATCGCATATTATCCGCTGAAATCGGGAGCGTCACAAGGCGAAAAAGGCCAAAATAATTATTCATTTCCTACAAATTCCATTTGACAAATCCATTTCAATATGATATAATCAATAATAATCGGGAAATGTGTGTCTAATTGTTTAAATTAATTGCGGCAGCACCGTAGTTCTGCCGTGAGTTGATTTGTGCAATGTGACATTATGTTTATTGATATCATGGATTGGTGGTTGCAGATTATGGACTTCTCGGAATTTAAAAGAATGCTGCTTGAATGCCTCAGGGACAATGAGACCAAGGGCGAGCTCCTGAAAGCGCTCAGCAATGACGGAGTTGCACAGGAGATCGGAGATTATCAGGAAAAGCTCAGAGCTTTACAGGAAGAATTTGACAACTATAAGCGCGAAGCCGAAGAGAAATATGAAAAGCTCCTCGGAGAGTTCAATGATGCCACCGGTTCGGCTGCAGCCGTGCGTCTGGAGAATGAAGACAAGACCAAGCGCATCGCAGAGCTCGAAAATAAGCTTCAAAGCGCAGAGCTTTCAGGCTCCGACAGTGCAAAGGAGACTGAGGAGAGGATCGCTAAGCTGAACGAAGAGGCTCAGAGCACTAAATCCGCTCTCGAGGCAGATATCGCAAAGCTTAAGGAAGAGATAAACTCTCTCACCTCTGCCGCAGAGGAAAAGGATCGCAGGATCTCCGAGCTTTCCGCTTCAGAGACTGCTCTCAAGGCGCAGATAGACACCCTCAATTCCTCCACCGAGGAAATGAAGAAGTCGCTTGAATCCTCCGATTCCGATAAGAATGCAGAAATCGGAAGGCTCAACGAAAAGGTAAATACAATTTCCGCAGAGCTTGAAAATACAAAGGCAGAGCTCTCTCAGAAGAGTGATGAAGCTGCTGCTAAGACCGAAAAGGCTGAAAAGCTCGAAGCTGAAAAGGCAGAGCTCGAGACCAAGTTTGCCGAGGAAAAGGCTCAGCTCGAAAGCAAGTTCAATTCGGAAAAGTCCGAGCTTGAAGAAAAGCTTGCAGCAGTGACCGAGGAAAAGGAAAAGGCTGAAAGCGAGCTCAGAGAAAAATTTGAAGCCGAAAAGGCAGAGCTGACCAAAAAGCTCGACGAGCAGAAGGACGAGCTTACAAAGAAGTTCGAGGATGAGAAAAAGGAGCTTTCCGATCAGCTTGAAAGCGCAAAGGGCGACACCGGAAAGCAGCTTGACGAGCAGAAGGAAAAGTATGAGGCTATGCTTGCCGCTGAAAAGGCAAAGGCAGAAGCTGATGCATCCGAAAGAGAGGCTCAGGTCAAGACCGCAAGGACCGAAGCAGATCAGGCCAAGTCCAGAACAGAAGCCCTTGAAGCTGAAATTGAGAGCATAAAGGAACAGCTCAGAAAGAAGAGCGAGGAAACTGAGAGCGTAAGAACTCAGTTTGAGGAATACAAGGCCGGCGAGACCGCAAGAAGCGCTGATCTCAATATCCAGATCAAGTCTCTCTCCGAAAAGGTAGAATCCCAGAAGGGTGAGCTTGCCAAGGCTCTTGAAGCTGCCGCTGAGGAAGCAAAGAAGAATACCGATCTTGAAATAAAGGCTAAGGAAGCAATGGCAGAGTCTGCATCAAAGGACGATGCAATTTCCACCCTCAATACACAGCTGCAGGGTATGCTCGTGCTCAGAGAGAAGATCAACGAGTATGCTACCACCGCAAACGCCTATGCAGAGGAAGTGGAAAACGCAAGAAACATCCTTGCTCAGAAGGAGACCGAGATCGCAAAGCTGCGTGAATCCGTTGATCCTCTCAGCGCTCAGGTAGGCGAGCTTTCCGCTCAGGTGACCGCATACAGCGAGACTATCGCCACAAAGGATACCCAGATCGAGGAGATCGGCAACTACTGCGAGTCTCTTAAATCTCATGCTGCCGAGATGAACGAGCAGCTCGTTCAGGCTACCAATGATGCAAATGCTATGCGTCAGAAGATGGAAGAGCTCACCAATGAAATGGAAGCTTACAACTCCACATTCGGCGATCTCACAGAAGTATTTGACAAGTACAAAAACCTCACTCCCGCAACAAAGCAGGGACTCAAGGATGTATTCCCCGAAAACCTCAATGTCCGCAGCTTCCTTTCCAGCGGTGCTCAGTGGGGACATGTACAGGCTCTCTGGGAATTCACTCAGCAGAAGATACTCAACGAGGACTTCTCGGATGTAAAGATGCTCAACTACATATTCAAGTATTTCCTCGACTTCCACAACAGCAGCTACGATTCACCTCATTTCGCGCTGCTTGATACTCAGCCCGGCGAGACCTTCAATGAAGAGATCCATCAGAAGGTAATGTCGAGAGAGGAAAGAAAGGCTGCATTCTTCGCAAAGACAAAGGCTCCGACAAGCGGAACCGTTCAGGAAGTAGTTCTTCAGGGCTACAAGAATGTAAAGAACGGCCGCGTGCTCCAGCCCTCACTTGTAAAGGTCTGATATCATATGCCGACAAAGCGCTGGCTTTGTCGGCATATACATACACTGATGATAAGGCCGGGGCTCTCCGGCAAAGGATGATTATATGAAGATACTTATCTGCCGCATCACGGCAAAGGATGGTTCCGTGCGCTTTGCGGTATATGACACCGACGAAAAGAAGCTGCTCCATTACACGAATTCCGAGCTCACTCCCCTTGTGGTGAGAAAGGATATCTATAACGCAAAGCTTGAAAACAGCGTTATAAAAACGACCGACGGCAGCCGCAGCGTTCTTATGCTCGACAGGGAGAAAAGCAGCAGATCAAGCGTTTTCTATATCCTTGAATCCTACACATCCGAAAGAGGCACGCCCATGTATGCAGCAGTGGATAATCTCGGCGTGATATACGAATTTTCCGAAAATGTGCTGCCAATGTTCATCGCAAACAAGGATGTTATCAATATGCGAAAAAACAGAAACGGCCACGAAGTGATCAAGGTACCCGTATATTCCTCTGTACTGCAGAAATCCCTTGAGCACACAAATATCCACTAAAGAGGGGCACCAATGAGCGAAAACAGGATCATAAGGGCATTGAAAGGACTTTTGTGGTGGCTTGCAGGCGAGCTTGTCGCCTGCATATTCACACTGTGCATGGTACTCCCCATGCGCCGCTTCATGCTGGTAAGGATATTTGCGGGCATCGCATCAGTGTTTCTGGTCAATGCACTTTACTTTAACTTCACAAACAAATGCGCCAAGAAAGATATGAATGCAGTCAGGTACCACGGCGCAAAGCAGGACAGACTGCAGGGACTGTACATGGCGCTGACCGCTCCGCTGTTCCAGTATATCTCATGGATAGCTCTCGTTCTTTCAAAGGCGGGACTCATTCCCGATATCTTCAATATCTATATCCTCTCAAATATCCAGTGCATCGCATGGGTGGATCTTTTCACACCGTACCGCACAATAGATGCTCTGTCCGTCCCCGGGCTGATAGGCCTCCTGCTTCTGGTGCTCATCGCCCCTGCGACAATAATCATAACCTATGAATGCACCTACCGCGAGATCGATCTGAAAGCACTTCTCATGTACGAAAAAAAACGCGACAAGGAAAAGAACTGATACATCTGATATGTATCCTACAAACGAAAAGGCACTAAAGCAGGATAAAGCTTTAGTGCCTTGTTATTTTTAAAAAAACCTGTGCCTGTCGGGGTCTCCCGACTACCCGATATCAAATGTAGTACCAAATAAGAGTACCGAACCGCCAATGAGCGGCATAGTTTGAAAACACCTGCGAGTGCCTGTCGGGGTCTCCCGACTACTTGATATCCAAATGCAGTACCAAATAAGAGTACCGGGCCGCCAATGAGCGGCATGGCTTAATTACACCTGCGGGTGCCTGTCGGGGCCTCCCGACGACTACCTGTCGCCGACGATGCTGCCCGATTTTTCCTCGATATAATGCTCGCTGACATTGCCCAGATATTTTGAAATGACCGCCGTTACGCCGAACAGAACCACTCCGGCAATGTTCGTGTGGATAAATTCCGGAATAAATATCCGCGAAAACATACTGCCAGAAGGATCGAGCCCCGGCAGCAGATAGCATACAAGATACCGAAGGCCGCCGATGACTGCGGTTACGATGGCATCAAAGAGGAGGAAATTAAAGAAGCTGCGCCTGAGCAGATTATTAACAAAGAGCGAAACCAGAAGACACAGCCACATCATTACAAATGCGTTGAGCCCCGGCAGCATATTGCAGGCGTTGTCGGTAAAAAGCCCGCAGACCATGCCGAATACCGCGCTGCTGAACGGCTCCTCCCTGAAGGAAAAGCAAATCGCACAGGGCACAAGCAGCATCGGAAGCGGATATCCTGTATTCACAGTAACCATGAAGATGTACGAAAAGATCATCAGGAAAACATAGAGCACGATCCTGACCACGGCATGGATATGCTCCTTTTTCTCCTTCAGCTCAATATTCATGCTGCGGTTCAACGATCATCACCCCTCACTGCGCGTTCTTGATGAGCGTTGCTTCATCGGGGACATAGTTTACGATCACAAAAACCGTGCTGACAGATGTGGGATCCTCCACAGGGCGCACTACAGCATATTTGGAAAGCCCGCTGGACTTGCCGCATACCTCTTCCACCACGCCGATAACAGTCCCCGAGGGGAAATTCTCGCTTCCTGTGGTAACTACGATATCCCCTGCCTCAACATCCGTGTCATTTTCAAGGTAATCAAGCATGATATGCCCGTCAACGGAAAGCTCGTACCCGCCGCTGATTATACCGGAGCGCATAGTCCTTACCGTGTACGCGCCGATGGATGTTTCGGGAGAATACAGTGAGCGCACCACCGCAGTAGATGCGGATACCTCGTCGCAAACGCCGACGATGCCGCTTTCGGTCACAACAGGATCGCCCTTTTTGATCCCGTCGTTCTCGCCCATATCTATTATGAAGGCACAGTAGGGATCGTTGGTTATACGGGAGATAACATGGCAGGGCGCGGAAAACTCATAATTGCTGTATTTACGGCTGAGGCCGAGCATCGTCCTGAGATCCTCGTTTTCCCTTACGACCTCATTGTAATCGACTATCTGTGAATAAAGCTCATTCATCTGCTTTTTGAGCTGTTCATTCGCATTGAGCAGCATCGCAAGTGATTCGGAAATACCCTCCGATATCCCGCTGGACACCTTCTTGACAGGGCTCAGCAGCAGATCAAAGAGATAATCCGCCGCCGCATAGCTGCCGGTAGTACCGAAATATATCATTGCACCGAGCAGCAGAGCCATAAACCCCACAAGTATCTTGAACTTGGTGCTTTCAAAAAAATCACGCAATCCTACGGCAGCTCCTTACAAAGATCAATAGTATTTTGTGTCATTTTTCAGAAGATCATGGTATTTGTCCATATCCTCAAGGACCTTGCCCGTTCCTGCGGCCACACAGTCAAGGGGAGATTTCGCAACGACCACGGGCATCTTCGTTTCCGCGTTGATAAGGTCGTCGATGCCCCTGATAAGAGCGCCGCCGCCCGTAAGGGTTATGCCCTTTTCTATTATATCGGAAGCAAGCTCGGGAGGAGTCTTTTCAAGAGTGTTCTTGACGGCATCCACCACCTCAGAAAGAGGATCCCTGAGCGCCTCTCTTATCTCCTCGCTGGATATCACGATATTTTCGGGCAGGCCGTTGGGCAGGTTCCTGCCGCTGACCTCCATGGTCATTTCCTTTTCAAGCTCATAGGCCGAGCCGATGGTTATCTTGATATTCTCAGCCGTTCTCTCGCCCACCAGCACATTATACTTTTTCCTGATATGGTTGAGTATCGCCTGATCAAAGGCATCGCCAGCGATGCGGACGCTCTTTGAGGCAACTATCCCGCCCATGGAGATAACAGCCACCTCAGATGTGCCGCCGCCTATATCCACTACCATCGAGCCCGTGGGTTCCATAACGGGAAGCCCCGCACCTATCGCCGCAGCCATGGGCTCCTCGATTACATCCACTCGCCTTGCTCCCGCGCTTTCTGCGGTCTCCTTGACAGCACGCCTCTCAACAGCGGTAACTCCCGACGGGATGCAGATCACCACATTGGCTCTTCTGAAAAACAGCCTGCGCCCCAGTGCCTTTTCGATAAATTCGCAGAGCATGGCAGATGTTATCTCAAAATCCGCGATAACGCCGTCCTTGAGCGGACGGACAGCTTCGATGGAGCCGGGGGTTCTGCCTATGACCTCCTTGGCCTCCTGCCCTACATACTTAGGCTCGCCTGTCCTTGAATCCACAGCCACCACAGACGGCTCTCTTATAATAATGCCTCTGCCCTTCATGTAAACAAGGGTGTTGGCAGTTCCAAGATCTATACCTAATTCCCGAGTAAAAAAATGCATCAATAATACCTCACAAAAAACAGAACTATACTTTGTAAATATCTCACAAAACGATACGCAGAAAGTACAGCTACATAAAATTATAGCACATATCAGAGCTTTATACAATACCGAACTGAAAAAAAAATATCACAACTTAATTCAAAAAACAAAGCTGCATTTGTGTAAATTTCGGATGCGGGAACAGGGCAAAAATGCCCGCAGACACGAAAAAATGACGATTTCGGCAATTTTCTTGACACAGCCCCGGTTTGATGATATAATGATTAGGGAATACCGAAAGCACTTAAAGCACAAAAGATCCGTTTATATATAATATCAGGTGTTTTCCAAAAGCAACATCACGGGAGCAGTCTCCCGTTCTGACAGGAGTTTTTCATGAAGCTTATCAGAAGATTCGCCGCACTGCTTGCAGCAGCCTGTATCGGTGCAGCAATGGCAGGTACAGACGCAGGCGCACTTACCGATCCCGTAACAAGGCAGGAAATAACCGCCGCAGTCTCAAAGGGCAGCGTGTCGGGCTTAAAAAAGGTCAACAACCGTGTTTACAGCTTTAAAAACGGCAGCGGAACGCCGTTTACGGGCAAGCTCAAAACATCCTACGGTACACAGTACTGCGTTCAGGGCAGCACCTGGTACGGGTGGATCAAGGTCGGCACGAGCTGGTATTATTTCTCTCCCGATGAAAACGGTATCATGGCCACGGGAAAGTACAAGACCGCCAACGGCGTGTATCAGTTTGATAAGAACGGTGTCTGGAACGGCTCGGTGACAAAGGCCGCAAAGGCAAACAAGGATTTCACGCTCAGATATGAAGCGCTCACCGATGAAGGCTATCTCTGCCTCGATCTTTCAACAGGCACACTGGTGAACGCCCCCTCTCAGGAGGAAGCAGCGAGCTACACCCACAAGGTAAAGGTGACTGCCAAGGACAGGCAGATAATATATGAGATGTTCATGGAATGCGGGCTCAATTCAATGAAATCCAACCTGGATTACGGCGGAAACGGCTGGACATCCGTGACGGCCACTCTTTCAGGCGGAGAATTCAGCGCATTGACAGGCTCCGATTCCTACAAGGCCTATTCCAAGGATGCCGATGTGCGGGTATTTTCCTATTTTACCGCATTTATGGAAAACTATATCCACAATATGCCCGAATATCTGCTTTCACAGCAGCACAGGGGCGGCTCCGAGATGAGCGAGATCATTTCCGATACGAAGATGTTCCGCTACAAGGGCTCATCCTACGGCATCACCGAAGAAAACAAAAACACGGATGTGATATTCACCAGCACCGAAGAGGTAGACAGCTTCATCAACGATGTGCTCTACGCCCGCAAAAATTCCGACTTCACATTCATCAAAAAGCTGCGGTCCTATGAGGATGATTTCTTTACGGATCATGTTCTGCTGTATACCGAGGTGATACTCCCCGCAGATTCATCCACATCACCCGGACTTTTCACCTACGATCCCGCAGAATCCCTTTACACATCCAACCTGAATGTGAAAAAGGGCTCCAACAAAAAAACAAAGCAGTTCGTTATCATCACCCTGGGCAGGCGCAGCACAGCCGAATCCTCAACGCCCTCCGGCACGACATATCTGAATATCCGCTGAAAGCAGCAGACCGGTTCATATGAGCCGGTCTTTTTTAATATACGGCGCGATCCCTCTGTTTTCGGTCATAGCATCTTCAATGCTTAGCAGAGTGAAAACGACTATACCAGCACTTTCTGCACCTTACAGCGCATCGTATGGAACTTCAACTCCTTATGTACCTTAACAACTGAATAACACAACAAACGGAGCAGTGAACGCTGCTCCGTTTGATTTATTGCAGATGAAATTTTATAATAGCGGTATGTTATTTGAATTCATAGAATTTCAGATCGGACATCTTTATATCCGACAATTTTAATTCTTCCTCAACAGCTTTGCAGCTGCCGTCCGCATTCTTTTCTCCCTCTTCTGTGCAGTAACGGACATTGAATATAATGTCTCCTGCCGATGAAGGATCATCCTTGAAGGATATATCGGGGATCCCGGCCAGACCATTCGCAGGTGTGCCCTTAATCACTACATTTTCCTCAAGATTTGCCGCATACGGTTTCCCGTCCTTAATGGTAAATACATACACAGAACGAACACCGTCGCCGCTCATATTGCCTGTTATCAGCTCGGTCTGACCATCGCCGTTTATATCATATTCCTTCACATTGGGATATCCCCGGACACCTGTCCATTCCACCTCATCATAAAGGCTCGTCCCGTAATTTTCCGCAAGATGCACCGGAGTACCGTCAAGCATAGTATAATAATCAAAGTACATCAGGTTCATAGCGGAATGTGCAAGGCAAATGCATTCCTGCCCCATTATATTATATTCATAGAGCGACAGAGCCGTATATCTGTCAGGATCGGTGTCATCTTTGGGAAGAAACGCGCTGCCGGAAACGATCTCTGTGTAATTATCTGTTTTTCTGTCATGTGAGGCAAGTGTATACTCCACATTCATATCATCAGTTCTGCTGCGCCTGAGCTGATAATCATATCCCGAAAGATGATAATTTTCAAAGGTCAGTTTTTCGCCGTCAAATTTCACATCAAACTCAAAATCAATGTAGATTACCGGCATAAATGACTCATCTGTTTTTCCGCCCGCTGTGAATGAACCCGAAAGCTTACCGTTATCAAGGTCAAACCCGACAACATCTATGAGGGACACATCCGTCAGGTCCACAGGCTCCTCAAACATTTGTATCATATCAGCAGTGTCACCATAAACCTGATAATATTTTCCTGAATCCGTATTGATGATCACTTTCTTATCAGTTGTGTCTACCTCATAGGCAAAGGCATTCCTGAACAATTCCATGTTATCATCGAACCATGCGCGATGATCGCAGTATTTTCCGTCTTTCAGATCAAAAACAGTCAGATCATTGACAAAGCACATCGTGCCGCCCATAACATAATTTATCATGATGATCTCGTTTTTGCCGTCATTATCTATATCTGCCTGTTCCAGAGTCTGCGGCGCACCACACCATCGGCTTGTCCATGTGCATTCCATGTCGTCGATAATGCCGTCATGCTGAATAACTATTCTTTCCACAGGAAAGCTGTCACCATAGTCATTCGTCCGTTCATCATAAGAGAACACTCCGTAAACGGCGGTATTATCATCAAACCTTTTCAGAAGAAAAGCCTTCCCCTTGTCATCCTGATATGAAAAGCTTGTCTCCTGATCGCAGGGGGCTGAATCCGGATCAAGCTCGATCCCTTCTGATGTGGACATTCTGGTAAGAGGCACAGGTTCCGGCTCCGGTTCTGTTATTTCAGCAGTGATCTGTGTTGTGACAGGGGCAGAGGTAGTTTCTGCTTTCACTGCAGTTTCCTGCAGGATTTCAGAAACTGCCGCTGTTTCCGTGACAACGCCTGTTGCCTGCACAGCAGTGTCAGCCGTTGTCTCCTGCTTCTGCACACCGCAGGATGTAAATAATACAGCCGCAATGAGCGCAATAGTTTTTTTCATTTTTTCACCTTCAATATGTTATCAGATCTATGCAAATAATGTTTTTTATATTGATCTTAATTCTTTCTGTTATCATGGAGATATTTTGCTTTATTCTTTTCAGATCAGGATCTGCCGACACCTACAAAAAAGCCGATGAAAACTATCATGGTCATAATTTTCATCGGCCGATCGTATCCGCTGCAGCTTTTGCCGCTTTTCAACATTGCCTCTTTTCTTTATTGTATGCGACTGCTGCTTTAAAATTTAATCACTTATGATTATGGTGTATTTGGAATTTCCCTTGACACTGACCTTGGCAACGCCCTTGCTGTTGAATTTGCCTGTCTTGATCTTCTTCATCTTGCTTCCGGTACCGGAATACAGAGTGAACTTGCGGTTTGCGTATGCCTTGCCGGCATTGACGGTCACGCTCTGCTCTTCATTTGCCGCAAATGCCTTTGTAGTAACAGTGGTGACCTTGTCCATTTCACTGTCAAGCACCTTAATAGTTGTCTTGCCGCTCTTTACAGAAGCTGATGCAGGTGCTGCTGCGGAGGTCGATGTGCTGCCGAGCTTTGAAGCATATTTCTTTTTATACTCATCCTTGGTCACATACTTTATATCCACATGGGCAGAGGGCATAACAAATTTGCCGCCGTTGACTTCAGTGGAGCCTACAGGTGTATTTCCCTTGAGAGCGACACCGACAAGATCAGGATCGAATTCCCATGACTTTGCGGAAGCAATAATTATTGATTCCCCCGATTTCACAATGAGCTTTCCGATAATCTCGTTTTTGGGATCGTATGATACAAGTACTCTCTTATCACTGTTGCTGAGAACATAAATAGGAATGCTGACAGAATCAGTATATTCGCGGAAATTGTCTTTCGACCAGTATGCACCCTTTGTACCTACTACCAGCGTATCCTGATTATGAGTGTCAAACTCCTCATGAGTCAGCCCCGCCAGTTTTACGGTGCCCTTGCCGAGAGATTCAGTTATAAACCAGGTATCTGAACTGCCCGTAAATCTTGAGCATGCTGCATATGAAGAGTTAACTTGTTCCGGATCTACATAGATCGCCCAGGCGTATTCATCTTTAGAATTTCCTTCCACGCACAGTCTGGTAGAATAGTAGGTCACCCATTCATCATCCTGAGCATCTGCTTCCAGAAGATAAATAGGATGGCTGCTGTCATATACCTCGCCTGTGTCAACATTTACGACTTTGAATTTGCCTGCCGCACTTACTGTAGCGGAAAAAAGCGTACTGCTGCTTGTAAGCATTATGGCTGATGCCGCCAGTATACCCATAGCCCTCTTAAAAACGCTTTTCATGATATGTCTCCTTTTAAACACATAAATTTATTGATATACGGAAATGTCCGCAATATCCCAAAAGCAGTATCGGCCTTTGTTCAGGATGACACCGGCCTATCATTGACAGTTCAGTCATAATACCGCTGTATTTGAGCCTGCAACTTGTGCATTTAGCACATCAGACCATATTTATTTTAACACAATTTAAACTAAGTTGTCAAATATTTTTTGTTTGCTTTTTACACAATATATCAAAAACAATTTATATATTTTCTACAAATTATCCAAGGCGCGTCTCATTTCATTCAAAGCGCTGTGGCTATATGAGTGATCAGCTTTTCAGCTTTTCCTCAAACACCTTTTCAAGCTCTTCATTCTTCACAAGCTTTCCCTTTACCTTTCGGTAAAGTCCGAAGGAGCCGTCATTGAAGGCGTGATAATCATAGCCTATCCTGTTTTCCGTAAGTATGTCGATCATATCCGACACCCACTGTGTACCGCCTCGGTTTTCCTTAAAACAATTGATGCCTGCGCCGAATTCACCGCAGAATACCGGAACATTTTCCTTTTCGGAAAATTTCACCGCATGACCCACCGATTTTTCCAGCAGCTCCCTGTTTACAGACGAAACTGTCCTTGCCTTGTAAAGATCAATACGCAGTGCTGCCTTTCCGCGGGAAGCGTTTTCAAGCTTCACATAGCCTCTCACACGGTATTTGTGCCCGTCTGTATGCTTTATCCTTATCAGGGAAAGGTTTGCATCGCCCGTTGTGCCCCTGACAGACAGGCACTGTTTGTCGTTATACCCGATGGAATCATCCCTTCCTCCGCTGCCCGAACCATTCTGCGACCAGAAGCCAAAGCTGCCGCTGTAGTTGTCGGTCTCGCAGGGCAGTGTCCTTATGAGCCTGCCCGAAGCGTCATATTCATCAAGATATATTTCATCCGCAAAGGCAGCGCCATTCGCACCCAGATCCGCGCCCTGAAAGCTCACTGCGATCACATTTGCCCTGCTGTCGTCAACGGATATCTTATCGGTCTCGATCCGCTGCCAGCCCGTATCCGACATGATCGCCTTTTTGCCCGTACATGAAAGCCACTGCAGCCCCGAGGCTATTATCTCGTCAGACGGATATGAAGCCTGCGTGCCGCCTGTGCCCGCCCATTCAAAGCCCTGATGTGTAAACGAAAACGGTTCATAGGTGTGGAATTCATACATTGCATTGCTGTCATCAAGAATTATAAACTGCTCATCGTCGGAAAGGCTCCAGTCGGGCTCGCCTGTATCCGGATCCTTCACTGCCATGGCCTTTTCCGCTATCACGATATGGTTCCTGTCGTATTTTCTGATCCTGTCGGTGATCTTCTGCGCCAGCTCCTGCCATACCCTTATGCCGTCGGCCGCGTTTTTCTCACCCACGGGGAAGGGCTCGTTCACAAGCCCGTAGCCCAGTATCACAGGTTCATCCGCATAGGTCTGCGCTATCTTCCCCCACAAAGCGATGAGCCTGTTCTGTGCGGACTTGCTCTTCCAGAGCGTATCGCCGTTTCCCTGTGACTGGTAACCTCCCTGAGGACAGTGCATATTGAGTATGATGCGCATATCGTATTTTTTTGCCCACTTGATGTTCTGGTCTATCCAGTCAAAGCCCTCTTTTCTGTATTTGTACGGTGCGCTGTCGGACTCGAAAAGATCGTAATTGAGATAAAAGCGCACACAGTTGAAGCCCAGCTTTGAAAGCTCTCTGAACGAGTTTTCGGAATGATCGTAAGTCGGTGCCTTTACAGGCGCACTCCACACATCATTTCCCATGGCGATGCCCTTTATCAGATATTCCGAACCATCCTCACAGACAAGCGTTCTCCCGGATGTGCGCACAAAGCCTTCATCCTTTACCGTGCCTGCATGAACATCTGCAGACAAGGCGGTAATATTCATCATCATAAATGCAGCTGCTCCAAGTGCCGCCAAAATTTTTTTCATATGTTCCCCTCCTGCATCCCGATACGCCTGCGGTACTCGCAGGGTGTCATATTCGTCCTGTCCTTGAAACGATGAAGAAAGCACACGGTATTTGTATACCCGCAAAGTGCGGATATCTCCTTTACAGAAAGGGATGTAGTGCTCAGATAATACTGTGCGGTCTTTATCTTCGCCGTAAGAAGGTCTTCATAGCAGCTCGTGCCGAACTGCTCCCTGTAAAGCTGCTGAAAATGCGAGGGAGAGATATTCGTGCTGCGTGCGAGCTCCGTCACAGATGAAAACTGCCCGGGATCGCTGTACATCCGCGCCCGCAGATCTGAAAGCTCCGCAGAATGAGCCTTTCCGTGAGTCAGCGCCTTTCTTGGCGGCTCCTCACAAAGCTTCATCAGCAGAATATTTATCAGCATGGAGATATATCTGTCCCTGTTGGTAGATTCTGAAAAGCGCTCGCGGCTTATCATCCGCAGAAGCTCCTCCTGTGCCCCTATGCTCTGGGGAGTTATGATGCGGTCAAGCACCGCAAAGGAAAGCTCATCTGCATTATCACAGTCGAAATGCAGGTAATGGTCAATGTAGCTGCCGCATATCGCCCTGTAATACTGCGGAGTGTCCCTGTCGAAGATGATAAAGCTGTCGGGAGTGACGGTCTGCTCCGTGCCGCCCGATCTTATCACCGCATCAGTCTTAAAAATAATAAGCAGCAGATCTCCCGAGCCGTCGGGACGGTCAATGCAGAAATCCCCTGTATGATGAACATCTGTGCCTATCGCATGAAGAAAAAACATTGTGTGCTGTCTCCGTTAAATCGTAGGATAAGTAACTATAATAGTATTATAAAGCATTGCAAAGCATTTGTCAATATGATATGATGGTCGTAACAGGCTGTCTGCGTGAAAGCAGGACAGGCAGTCACACTTAAAATCCAATACAAGGAGTGGCCATTATGAAGAATTTTAAAATGCTGATCAAT
>CAMHMM010000019.1 GCA_946186215.1 uncultured Ruminococcus sp.
CCTGACCGAGCTCCCTGACAGCCGCTACAAGCTCCCTGATCCTGCAGGCTCCATCCAGCAGACTGTATTCGGTATGAAGATGAAGATGCGCAAACATTTTTTGAATACCTCCTTCCCGTGATAATGCTAGGCGATTATAAAACTTGATAAACAGTTCCTTATTTCAATCGTCCCGTACTTCTATTTCTCCGATAAGCACCTTATATAGATGGCAGTTTTTGGCACGCTCTACCGCCGCGTTTACGTCGGCTTCAGGCGCATCTGAAACCACTCTGACCCTGCGGGTAATCAACGTTTTGCCATCGACATTCTCCATGCTGACATCTACATGGATCTCGTCAAACGGAATCCCGCGCTTGCGCAGCACTCCGCTCACCGTCATATTGGTACAGCTCGCCAAAGCTGCTTCAAACAGCTCAGACGGAGACATATTGCACACACCTTGCTGTACGCGGCTGTCGGCAATGACCGACTCAAAACCGTCCAGATCGTTGACCGATTCGGTCAGATACGGCTTGTCCGGATTTTTCAGATTGCGGGAATGAATCATGTTGCAGCTTCCTTTCTTTTGCTTGTAATCTTATATTTTCTCCGCCAGCTCCATCAGCTTTTTTAGCCTGTGGTTGACACCGCTGCGGCTGATGGGTTCGCTCAGGCTTTCGCTGAGTTCACGCAGCGACATTTCCGGATTTTCCAGCCGAAGCCCGGCAATCTCTCTGAGTTCGGGCGGAATCCCCTCAAATCCCCGCACCTCAATGAGCTTGCGAATGGCGGCGCACTGCTGTGCCGACGCCGAAAGCGTGCGGTCAATATTGGCCTGATCGCAGTTGACAAGGCGGTTGGCGTTGTTGCGGAAGTCGCGCATATTGCGGGTCTGCTCAATGTGCTGCACGGAATACGACGCGCCCATCGCTTTCATCAGCTTGATGATGTCATCCGCGCCCTTAATGTAAAACAGCCAGCGGTCGCCTCTCTTCAGCTTATGCCCGTGAACGCCCATCCTCGCAAGGGTATCTGTCAGTATATCGCACCTGCGCTCGCTTCCCGCAAGAAACTCCATATGATAATCCCTGCTCGGCTCGGTGACGGTGCCGCATACGATAAATATCCCCCTCAGAAACGCCGCGACGCAGCATTCCTTATCCAGAATACCCCCGCTGGCATCGGCAAATCTAGCGCAGATCAGCTTTTTCTGCTCGTCATTGGGAATCCGCACCATGTATTTGCAGCCGTTGCTGCCCGGCCTGGCCAGGGTAATCACATCCGCGTAGATTCCGCATACAGAAGCCATTGTCTCGCCCATAAGGTCGGCAATTCCCTTGGTTTCGGTGGCGTAGGAATCATGTCCTTCGCTGAGAAGCCGTGAATAGAGCAAAAGGCCGTAAGCCTCCGCCAGTGCACAGCAGTTGCTTTCCGGTCTTATCCGGCACAATTCGGTTTTTGCTACTGTTGAATAAGACATTTGCTCTGAGATACCACCTTTAAAAGACTACTTGTTGATGTCCCGGTGTGAAATAACCACCTTGTTGCCTTTGGAAGCAAGATAGCCGCCCAGGTTTTCCGCGATGGTCACCGAACGGTGCTTGCCTCCCGTGCAGCCCATCGCAATGACGATTTCGCTCTTGCCTTCCTTCTTGTAGAGCGGCAGAAGATAGTCTATCATATCGTATAAACGGCTCAGAAATCCCATAGTGGATTCATCTTGCATCACATATTCCCTGACACAGCTTTCCAGCCCGGTGTGATGTTTCAGCTCCGGCACATAATACGGATTGGGGAAACAGCGCACATCAAATGCCAGATCGGCTTCTTTGTTGGGGCCGTACTTAAAACCGAACGACATCACACGCACCACCATCTGCTCCGATACGTTGCTGCCAAACATGTCTTTCACGCTCATTTTCAGCTGTGCGGGAGAAAGCTCCGTGGTGTCTATGAGATAATCCGCCATTTTGTAGGCCGGCTTGAGCAGCGTGATCTCTTCCTCCACTGCTTTTTCAAGAGAACCGTCACATTCCTCGGCCAGCGGATGCTTGCGGCGGGTTTCCTTGTAACGGTTCAACAGCACATGCTTGCTGCAATTGATATACAAAACCTTAAAAGGCTTTTTTTGCACCTTTAACACTTCAAGATCGGTGATAAGCGTGCGGAAGGGTTCTCCGCCGCGAATATCGGTGACTACCGCCACCTTGTCAAATTCCTCCTGTGAATTGAGACATATGCGGTAAAACCTGAGTATCATCACAGGCGGCATATTGTCCACACAGTAATATCCTATATCCTCCAGCGCATCCACTACCAGCGACTTTCCTGCGCCGGAAAGTCCTGTCACAATAAGAAATTCCATAATTACTCCTCCGTTTCTTTTGCCATCACGGAAATTCCTTTTATCGTTTCTCAGAGTCCGTTCAGACTCTCTACTCTCCTGTTTTGCGAACCTCGCACTCCAGTTCCACGCCGGTTTCTTCCCTGACTGTACACTGAATCTTTTGGATAAGCCCCAGAACATCGTCACAGGTTGCCCCACCCACATTCACGATGAAGCCGGCGTGTTTGGTGCTGACCTGTGCGCCGCCGACCTGTGCGCCCTTCAGACCGCACTGTTCGATGAGTCCGCCCGCAAAATACCCCACAGGACGCTTGAAGACGCTGCCTGCGCTCGGATATTCCAAAGGCTGCTTATCCTTGCGGCGTCCCATCAGCTCATCCATTTTTGCCTTAATCTCCCGACTGTCGCCCTTTTGAAGTCTGAGATTGAGCGCTGTAATGACATAGCCTCCGTCTGAATACACGCTGTGACGGTATGCAAAATCAAGCGCGTCGCCCTCAAAAACGCCATACTCCCCGCTGCTCAGATCAATATGTTCGCAGGATACCACAACGTCCCTCATTTCGCCGCCGTAAGCGCCTGCGTCCATAAATGCCGCTCCTCCGCACGAGCCTGGAATTCCCCATGCGAATTCCAGACCGGTGAGGGAATTTTCCAGCGCAAAGGCGCACAGCTTGGATAGCTGGGCACCCGCGCCGCAATGGATTGTTCCGTCGGAACGTAACCCGATGTCGCAGAATTCGCCGCTCAGCCTGAGCACTATGCCCCTTATTCCTTTGTCTGAAACCAGCAGATTGGAGCCGTTGCCCAGCACAAAGAGCGGAATGCTGTGCCTCTTTATAAAATCAATCACAGAGACAAGCTGCTCTCTGCCGCTGACAGTGACAAATAAATCGGCTGTTCCTCCGATTTTGAAGGACGTGTGATTTTTCATCGGCTCGTCTGCTTTCACTTCACAGCCCAAAGCCGCAAGCTGATCTTTGTATTGCAAATATTGGTTGGCCATCAGATATTAATTCCTCCGGATAATTGATGAATGATTACGAATATTTTTATATTTTATATTTTTATATTATATTAACGCCAGACTCTCGAGTGAATAGGGAATACGGTTTTTTATTCCATATTCAGATAAAGATTGGCTGCGCCGATGATTCCGGCGTCGTTGCCGAGTTTCGCGGTGACAATCTCGGTCTGCTTGGCGAGATTCTTGCCGAAACGGTCTTTGTTGACATAGCTCATCAAAGGCGCGATCAGTGTATCGCCTTCCTTGCTGACGCCGCCGCCGATGCAGATGATGTCAGGCTGGAATATATTGATGACATTTGCAACGCCGCAGGCTATGTAGGAGATGTATTTATCCACCACCTCGCTGCCGGCCTTGTCGCCCATGCGGTATGCGTCAAAAGCGGTCTTGCCGTTTACGTTTCTCAGGTCACCGTCAACAATATTCCACATGGAAGATGTCTTGTCGTCAAGCATTTTAATCTGAGTCTGATAAATCAGAGCGGTTGCCGAAGCATATGCCTCCCAGCAGCCGTCTCTGCCGCAGGTACAATGCTTGCCGCCTGCCACGATCACCATATGCCCCAGTTCGCCTCCGGCGTAATTGGAACCGCTGTATATCTTGCCGTCAATGATGATTCCTCCGCCTACACCTGTGCCGAGAGTGACACAAACGGCATTCTTGGCGCCTTTGGCAGCGCCGGCAATGGACTCGCCGAACGCGGCGGCATTTGCGTCGTTTTCAATGAACACCTTGCGTCCGAGACGTTCTTCCAGCTTGTCTGCTACAGGATAATTCTTCATGCCGAGATTGCCCGAAAATTCAAGAATTCCTGTGGCCGAGTTGACAGAACCGGGGCAGCCCAGGCCGATATTGGCCACTTCGTCAAAACTCACGCCTGCGTTCTCGACTGCCAGACGGCACGCGGTGGCAATATCGTCCATGATGTCATCTGCGGGACGGGGCGGCTGATTGGGAGAGTTGGTAGGGACAGCAGCCTTGCCAATAATAGCGTTGTTCTCATCCACAACGCCCACCTTAACGCTCATACCGCCCAGATCAATACCAAGATTGTACATAAAAATACACCTCAACAATTGAATGTTTATTTTAACACACAGCACCCGAAAGAATACAGGCACTCATGCATTAATCCGTAAAATAAATGCAGCGATTATAAATATGAATGATGATAGCGCATCAGCTGAAGCTGTCCCACTCTTCCTTGACCTCGGGAGTGGTGGGAACAACATCCATACCGAGATTGTGCAGAAGCTCCTGAGCGGCATTGTAGCCCATTTTCTTCTGGCGGTTGTTCATGGCAGCCACTTCAAGGATGACCGCAAGGTTTCGACCGGGCTTTACGGGGATGGTAGAGCAGGGTATCTTTACTCCGAGGATGGAGGTGTACTGCATATCCACGCCCATGCGGTCGTAGACCTTTTCGGAATCCCAGGGCTCAAGCTCCACGATCATGTCGATCTTTTCCGTTACCTTGACTGCACCCATACCGAAGAGACGGCGGGCATTTACGATACCTATGCCGCGCAGCTCCAGAAAGTGGCGTATATTTTCGGGAGAGGAGCCGACCAGAGAGATGTTGGATACCTTCCTGATCTCCACTGCATCGTCCGCAACGAGCCTGTGGCCTCTTTTGATGAGCTCTACCGCAGTTTCACTCTTACCGACACCGCTTTCACCGAGGATCAGCATACCCTCGCCGCAGACCTCCATGAGAACGCCGTGACGGGTGATACGGGGAGCAAGGTGAAGGTTCAGATATGCGATAAGAGCCGCCATGAATGCGGATGTGTTCTCCTTGCAGCGCAGCAGGGGAACCTCATATTTCTGAGCAAGCTCGGTCATTTCGGGGAAATAGGGCAGCTCACGGGTGATTATCAGCGAGGGGATATGCTGTGCAAAGAGCATTTCGAGCCTTTCCTTGCGCACATCCTCTTCAAGTGTGGCAAGATAGGCAAACTCCGTCTTTCCCACGATCTGTATACGCTCGTTGTTGAAATATTCGTAAAAGCCTATGAGCTGCAGGCCGGGACGGTTGAGCTCTGTTTCGTTTACAAGGAGCTTCGATGCATCCATGGGCAGATGTATCGCTTCAAGATTGAATTCGTCGATTATTTCCTTCAGGGTGACATTGTATCTTCTTTCAGCCATTGTGTTTTCCGCCTTTTATATATTTCTTCTGTGTTTCACCGCCGGCTTTGACGGTGAGGTAAATGCCGCCGTCATCGGCGGAAATGTCCTTTACGGATGTATCAGGTGCATCAGAGCGCATCAGCCTGTAAAATTCGCAGGATGTTCCGCTTTGTGCATCATATTCTGTCACTGTCCATCGGTCTGATCTTGAAATGAGGAGATACATCTTCTCTTTGTCAAAACAAAGCTTTCCCTTTGCGTCAAAGGGGCATTGGTCGAAAAGTGTTGTGTCTGCCGCCCCTGCGTGGCCGTATTTCCTGCGCCACTGGGCTTTCCAGCCGTCATCGCTTTTGAGAAAGCACTGCCAGCGCACTCTGTCCGAGCTCCAGCCGGGATCGTCGTCTGCGGTGCAGTCTGCATGGTACCAGTGTCCGCACAGCTTTACAAGGTTCGTTGCGTGTCCCGAGCCCGACCATTCATAGGTGACAACGCTCTCTATACCCGCATTTTCCAGCAGCAGGGCGTATGTCCTTGCGTACCCCACACAGGTGGCGTAGCCCTTTTTCAGTGCGAGCAGCGGCGAATCCTGTATCGGCATTGTGATGCCGTCGCCATTCCGGTAGTAAAGAGAGCTCACCAGTTTGTCATGGATGAACTTTGCCTTATGAAGCTCGCCCCAGTCCTCGTCCAGGTCGGCATTGAATTCGTTTATAAGCCTGCCGAGCTCTGCGGCATTCTCCTCGGAGCGGCACCGTTCCTTATCCGTGTAGTACATGGGAACTACATAGTCCTTTTCGTAGTAACGCGGCTGGAAGCAGTAGTAAAATTCCTGCTCAGAGATAACATCAAGGTAGACCTCCGCCATATCCTCCGCTTTTTCCAGGCCGTAGCCGGCATAGTCAGGGATATCAAGCCTTTTGACCTGGTCTCTCAGTGCTGTGCGTATCCTTTCGCGCAGTTCTTCCGACTTTGCGATATCTGCATTGAAGGAGGAGGGCAGTGAGAGCGCCTGAGCATCAACGGGAGACAGGGCAAGCAGCAGCGCTGCGATCAGCGGGAGCAGAGCTGTTCTGTGCGGCCTCATGTGATGATACCGTGTTCGAGCTTCATAATGAGTATCCTGCGGACATGCTTGTTTATCTCCGCAGAGGTAAGGTCGCCCGAATTATATGCCCTTGCAAGCGCCTTGTAGGCTGTTGCTGCATCGGGAACGCAGAGCATATCATTGTCTGCCTTTATTGCAGCCACATAGACGGATTCATCGCCTGTGTATTCTTTGAGCGCTTCCATTCCCAGATCGTCCGTTATTGCCACGCCTTCAAATTTGAGCTTGTTGCGGAGTACGCCGTGGACTACCTTTGAAAGAGAGGCGGGAGCCTGATCGTCTATGGAATCGTATATGGTGTGGTTGACCATGACTGCGGGAGTGCAGTCCTTTATGGCTGTAAGACCTGATTCAAACACTGCAAAATCGCGGTTGTAGAATTCGTAAAGCTCGCGGCTGTCATGGGCTGTGTCCTTGTGGGTGTCGGTATTATCGCCGTAGCCCGGGAAATGCTTCAGGCATGAGGCAACGCCGTTCTGACCGGCATTGCGCACGATCATCTTGACACATTCCGCGGTGCCCTCCACATCGAGCCCGAGTGTTCTGCTGTATATATAGCTGCGCTTGTTGTCAGAGATATCCGCCACGGGAGCGAGGTTAAGATTGAGCCCTACGGAGCTCAGAAGCTGTGCCTTTTCCTGTGTGTCGGTGATGACAAGGTCAAGACCGCCTTTTTTGTATATATCCTGCGGAGATTCAAAGGGCTTGTCCCTGAATGCCCTGTATTTGCTCACCCTTACCACATCGCCGCCTTCTTCATCTACGGCAAGGAATGGCTTTACACTGACCATGGTGTTGATCTGCCTGCACTCGGCGCGGAATGTATCGGGATCGCTGTGTTCAAAGTCGGGTGCGAAGAAAAGCACGCCGCCCAGATGATATTTCTGTACCTCATCGGCCACATCGGTGACATTTGAGTGTGCAAGCAGCATCTGGCCTATCTTTTCCTCTGCAGACATTGATTTGAGTATGGAGTCGGCAGTTTCTTCGATGCTCAGTGCCACAGGCCCTGTCACAGTGGTCTCTTCAGTAGTGACCTCGGTCTCGGCCTCCGTCACGGGCATCGTGACGGATGTATAGCCCTCGACTGTGGGGGCAAGGCCGTCAAGATTGGTGTCTGCGCCGTCAAATGCGCAGCCTGTCACGGCTGCCATGATGCACAGGACAGTTAGTAGGCGGCGTGGTCTGATCTTCATTAAAAATACCTCTTTTCGGGAGCAGTGTGCTGTTTTATCCGAGTTCAAGCATTTTGTCGATACATTTTTTGGCGCTGATGCGTGTTTCCTCGTCAATGAGGATCTCTTCGCCGTACTGCCCGGCCATTCCGCCTGCGGAAAGCAGAGTATTGTAAACGGAGCTTATGGTGGTGAGCTTCATATTCTGGCAGATGCAGTTCTTTGTAAGAGCATAGAAGCGCTTTTCAGGATGGTCTATGCTCAGGTGTGAAACGATGGAGTTCTCCGTGCCGATAATGAATTCCTTTGTATCGCTCTTTGCGGCAAAGTCCATTATTCCCGTGGTGCTGCCTGCATAATCGGCCATTGCGGTGATCTCGGGACGGCACTCGGGGTGAACGAGCATGAGCGCATCGGGGTGGAGAGCCTTTGCCCGCTTTGCTTCATCAAGGGTGATCCTTGCATGGCTCGGGCAGCCGCCGTTTATGAATTTGAACTTCTTGTCGGGCAGTGCCTTTGAGACATAGTCGCCCAGATTGCAGTCGGGGATAAAGAGTATCTTGTCGTTTTTGATGCGGCTGATTATGCTCACTGCCGAGGATGATGTGACGCACACATCACACAGCGTCTTGAGCTTTGCCGTTGTGTTTATGTAGCACACGGCGGTATAGTCGGGGTATTCCTCGCGCAGTGCTGCAAGCTCCTCATAGGTGAGCTGCTCTGCCATGGGGCATCCCGCATCGGGCTCGGGAAGATAGACACGCTTTTCGGGGGAGAGTATCTTCACCGTTTCCGCCATGAAGCGCACACCGCACATCATGATGTTTTTTTCGGGTGCGTTTGCCGCTTTCTGGGCAAGGCCGAAGGAATCACCCACGAAATCGGCTGTTTCGATTATGTCATGTGACTGGTAGCAGTGTACGAGGAGCAGGAAGTCCAGCTCCTTTTTCAGCCGCATTATTTCCGATTGTATATCCTTGATCATATTATCACCACTCAGCGCACAGAGGCGCTTTTATTAACTTTATCACAGGGCATGCTGCCCTTAACATTCAAAGCGCTGCCTAAAGAGGCAGGGGACATCACTGTATTGATTATAACACAATCTCGCAGACAGCGCAATATCAATTTTGTATATTATTTATGCAAATTTCGCGGTTTGTTTGAATCTATATTTGAAGGGATTGAAATTTGCGGCGGCTTGTGTTATAATAGACGGGCAGGAATGATTTTCAGGGTATATGACTGCCTGAAAATTTTTTTGAAAAACTGCGGAAAAAATGAAATATAACAGCCCTCACGATTGTATTATATATGAGGGGGAAGGGAGGAGTATGTACCCCGGTCAGAAAAGCGGAGATGAATATTTCCGATATATTCTTGATGCCTATTCCGACATGATCGTCCGGTTATGCTATACATATACCAACAATATGACCGATGCGGAGGATATCGCAGAGGATACATTCTGTGAGCTCGTGCGTGCAAAGCCTTCCTTTGACAGTGAGGAGCATGAAAAGGCGTGGCTGCTGAGGGTGGCGGTTAACAAATGCAAGAACCACCTTAAATCTGCGCGTGTGCGGCTCACAGTCTCCCTTGATGATGATGATATGCCCGAGATAGCGGACACCTCGCCGGATCCCCATGAGGATACAGAGAGCGGCAGGGTGAGGGCGGCAGTTATGGCGCTGCCGGAAAAATACCGCACGATAATACACCTTTACTATTTTGAGGATCTGCCCACCGAAAAAATAGCGCAGATCACACGCCTGCCCAGGGCGACCGTGGGAACACGGCTTGCACGAGGCAGAGCCTTGCTGAAAAAGCAGTTGGGAGATGAGTCTGATGTCTGAAAAGAACATTATAAATGAATACAGGCGTTCTGTTGAAACTATCAGTGCATCAGACGCTTTCAAGGAGCGCACTCTCCGCAAGATGCAGGAGGAAGCCGCAAAGAAGGCTCCCGCAATAAAGATAAACCGCTATGTGATGACAGCCGCCGCAACAGCTGCCTGTGCGGTGATAGCAGTGGCGATATTCAGCTCGTCGCCCGATGAGATGGCTTCCACATCCTCTCCCGAGAAGAAAGAAGCTGTTGACATATACACCATGGCTGCGGATGCAGTCCCTGATGAAGTGCCTGCTCAGGCTGAAGCATATGATGAAAAGAATATGATCGCTGCTCCGGAGGAGGAAAAGTCTGCAGAGGAAGAGATGCTTCCCGGCAATACCGCACATATCCGCACATATGATGACAACGCTGAAGAGTTAGAAGAAGAAATATACGATGATGATATGGCTGTGGAAGAAGAGGTAATGGAAGCGGAGGAAGCCGAAGAAGCGCCCCAGACACAGGCGGCTCCCGCTGTGGAGACTGCTCCTGCTCAGACTGCCGCCGAGACGGCCGCTGCTCCGGAGGCGAAGCCGAAGAAACGGCCTGATACCGTACCCGCTGAGGAAAAAACATCCGAACAGACCGCAGTGAACGGTGAGGGCGAAAAGCCGCAGTTCCAGTCCGTGCTGGCTGTGCCTGTCCCCGCAAAGGATGAGAGCCCCGAAAAGGATAAGGATGCCGTTATTGCGGCAGGAGCGGAACAGGGCAATTTCTACGGCACAGCTGGGATGCCGGTCATGACCGACGATGAAACAGAAGGGGCTTTATTTGGTGAAGAGGCCGAGGAGGCATCTCCCGTTGATGAGCTTCCCGCCGAAACGATCTCCGGGGAAGAGCCTATAAGCGATATGAACGATCTTTCGCCCGCCCGCCTGAGAATGAAGTTCAGAGGCTGCAGTGTAACGGTGACGGATGCCGCAGATACGAATGATATCACCATCCTTGACAAGGAGACCGCACAGCAGATGCTCAGGCTCATAACCGATGCAGATGACAGCACGATAACCACATCACAGACCGCTCCCACAGGCTACAGCTATATCGTGGATATGACCAAGGGCGAGCATTCGATGAGGTTCTATGTATCAAAAAACACCGTCACATACCGCACTGCCGACCAGAACGGCATAGTTTATGTGACTTACACAGTGAGCGACACCAAGGCGCTTGCGGACAAGCTGATAAAATAACATGGCATTGCGCCTTCGGCGGGGAAGATGATCATACCCGCTGTCAGGTCAGGTGAAAAACACATCCCCGTCAGGTCTGAGCGACCGGACGGGGAAAGCTTTTTTATTCGGCGGCCTTCATTGATGCCGCCATATCTATTCCCTTCAGGCGGAAATAGATGACTATATTTACGATGAATATGAAGCAGACCATAACGGCTGCTGCGGCACCGAAGCACCATGCGCCGATATCGCGCAGGAACATTACCGCATCCGCCTCGGCAGTGACGATGACGAAGTTTTCCAGAAGCGCTCCCGCTCCGAGGCCGAGAATGATGCCTATGACCGCGGAGATGAAGCTCTCGCGGTGGACATATTCCGAAAGCTCGTTATCATAGAAGCCCAGCACCTTTATCGCTGCAAGCTCCCTGTTTCGCTCGCTGATATTGATATCCGCAAGATTGAGCAGGATAACGAAGGTGAGCGCAGCGGCGAATATGATTATCACCGCAACGACCATGTCAAGGCTTTTTAGCAGGTCGTAGAAGTTGGAAAGGCCGTCCTCCATGAATATTGCCGAAAGGACATTACTGCAGGAGAGTATCTTTTCGGTGATCTCGCTCCTGCGCACCCTTGCGGGCAGCACAGATGTGCCGAAAAGCACTGTGTCGGGCTTGTATTCGCCGAATGCGGCAGTGTATGCATCCGTGCTGATATAGACATAGTGGTTGATATTGTTTTTGACTATGCCTGTTACCACAAAGGGATATTCTGCGCCCTTCACGCTTATCGTGTCGCCCCTGCGGAGCTTCAGCAAAGCGGCAAGCTTTTCGGTGATCAGTGCCTCGTTTTCGCCGAGGCTTGCGGGATCAAGCTTTTCAGAGCACGATACGCTTTCAAAGCGGATGAATTTTTCGGGATCGTTTCCCGAAAGAAGATACCCTTCCTCGGTACCTGCAGGACTGCTCATATCGCACAGCTTCTGAATGCAGTAGGAGGTGTCCGTTATCTCCTCTATGCCGCCGAGTGCCGCTTCAAGCTCTGCTCTGTCGGCATCGGTGAAATCATCATCAAGGGTGATGACACCCGAATAAAGGCAGATCTTTCCGTATTGCACATCGAGCACGCCGGATATGGCGTATTTCAGCCCGAAGGCTGTGAGGAGCAGTGCAGTGCAGCCGCATACGCCCAGCACGCTTACAAAAAAGCGGCTCTTGTATCTTAAAAGATTGCGGAATGATACCTTTGTAAGAAAAGGCATCTTCGACCAGATAAAGTCTGCTCTTTCAAGAAGGATTCGTTTGCCGCCTGTGGGAGGCTTGGGGCGTATCAGCACCGCAGGGGATGAACGAAGCTCCCTTGCTGCGGTAAAGAGCACCGAGCCCACGGTGCACAAAAGCGAGACTATTATACATATCGCTCCGAGCCACGGATTATATGAGGTGGAGAAATCGGGGAAATTGTACATGGTCTGGTAGCATATATACAAAACGCGGGGCATGATGGCAAAGCCCGCTATGGTGCCCGTTACCGAGCCTATCAGGGAGGCTGCAGCGCCGAAGCCCACATACTGGGAGATTATCTGCCGCGAGGAGTAGCCCATTGATTTGAGTACGCCCGCTTCGCCCCTGCCCGATTCGACCATCCTTGTCATGGTAGCCCAGCACACCAGTGCGGAGAGCAGTACGAAGAATATGGGGAACACATTTGCGATATTATCTACCCTGTCGCAGTCGATGCCGTAGGATGCGCAGGACGGGTTCCAGTCCCCGCGGGCGGAGACATAGAGCTTTCCGTTGGCAAGCTCCTCTTCAAGCTCATTTTCCGCATCGGCTACCTTTGCCTTTGCTTCATCGAGCTCAGCCTGTGCATCATCGAGCTCGGCCTTTGCCTTATCGAGCTTTTCCTGCGCCTTGTCGATCTGCTGCTGCGCCTTGCCTATGGGGTCCCTTCCGTTGTCAGCCTGTATCTCCTGAGCCTTCAGCGCTTCAAGCTGCGTGTCGATCTGCCTCATGGATGTTACGCTCGCAGCGCGTACTTGTTCGTTCACGCCCTCTATCGCAGCTCTTGCAGCAAGCTTCGCTTCTGAATCCACCGTTCCGTCGGTTATTACATATATGGCAAGCTGCTCCTTGATGTTGGCCTCGACATTGTTCGCGTCGTAGATATCCTGTATCTCGTTGAATATGGCAAGGAGTGTCGGCGGGAGCGTCGGCTCAAAGGTGTCGGCATAGGCGGTTATAACGCTGTCCACCGAGGGGCAGGTGCCCTGCAGCTTAACCATATTTTCCTTTGCTGTGTTCAGGGATTCGTAGGCGTTGGCGAGCTCTTCCTCAGCTCCTGCGATAAGATCGCTCTGCTCTTCAAGCTCTTTGCGGTTCTTTTCAAGCTCGGCAGCGCCGTCCTCATATTCGGCCATGCCTTCTGCGAGCTTTTCCTCACCGTCGGCAATCTCCTGCCTTGCATCCGCCAGCTCCTTGTCCGCATCCGCACGAAGAGAGTTCTTTCTTTCTTCAAGAATTTCATCCTCTGCGGCCTTTATGCGGTCTACCGTGCGGTCGCAAAGCACATCGTAATCCTTCCCGAAGGGAGCGGTATTCTCTCTGCCCTTTACCCTGATGAACATTTCCGTGTAGACATCATAGGCAAAATCGGAAGCGGGGATATAGGCAAAGAAGTCTATTGCGCCGCTGCCCACATTGGTGTTGCCGCGTTCCTTGGTGTGATAGAAGGGGGACTGGGCGAAGCCTACCACGGTAAATGTGTCTGTACTCAGGATATCTCCGATATCATCCTCGGCGGTGAATGTTACGGTATCGCCCACATTCAGGTGAAGATCCTCGGAGCGCTTTGAGTCAAAGAGGATCTCGCCGGAGCCTTCGGGCATACGCCCCTCTGTCATGTAAGGGGTGTTCATGGGCATGGTCTTTTCGTAGCTCATCACATGGACTGTGACACGCCCTCTTTCGCCCTCTGTGAAAAGATCGGCGGAATAGCCTCTGTACGCGGTCTGTATGTCGTCGCCTTTTATGGCAGACACTGCTGCATCATCGAGTCCGAGAGTGGAGATCACCTTTATATCCGCAAGGGAGCAGCGCTCCAGATAATCCCACGCCTCCCGCTTCAGGATGGCAGGCGAGCCCTTTACTCCTGCGAAGAATGTGCAGCTTATGGCGGATATCAGCAGTATGGCCATGAATCTGCCGATATTGACGCGCATACTCCTGAGTGTATTAAGTCTGAGTCTGT
>CAMHMM010000020.1 GCA_946186215.1 uncultured Ruminococcus sp.
TTGCCTCCCTTGAAAAGGGAGGGGGACCGCCGCCCTCAGGCGGTGGTGGTGGGATCAACCTAAAGTTCCGAGCCACAAATGAGCGTTCCCCTGCAAAATAGCGCACGGGAGGGTGCAGGCTATGCCTGCCACTTGTAATCCAGCCTTAACAATGCCTTGCCGTTGGGCAGAGGCTCGGAATTTCGCAGAATGAGCGAATAGCCCGTTTCCGCCATAGCCGCCGTGAGAGCGGCCTCCTCCATCTGATGATGTATATCGTCAAGACCATCGAATGCATGAAGATAGGGCGAATCCGAAACCCAGCTTTGTTCATCCGTGTTTATCTGTATAACGCAGGACACATATTCCGGCCCGATCTGCGTTATCGCCTGCTGAAATGCGGGATAACCGATATACTCGATCAGCAGATTGGCGATAACAAGCTGTGCGTGCGGGAGCCTTCCGGCTTCGTTTACCAGATCAAGCTGCAGACATTCGAGCACACCGGAAAGACCTGCATATCTTTCCGATACGGCGCGGAGATATTCACCATTGATATCAACACCGTATACCTTGCGGTATTTTTCCGGCCTGATATGCTCCAGACCGTTGCCGCCCGCAACGCCGAGTATCATCGCGGTATCTGCGGGAAAGGCTTCAAGCTGCTCCTTCATTATGGCGTTCATCGCCTGAAGCTGCCTTACGGAATCAAGCTTCATATGGTTTTCGTAATCATCAAGACTTATCTCTTCCCATGGATTTGACATATCGTTCCTCCGTTCCGGGCGGCCTGTATGTCCGCACATATCAATAAAACGGCTCGGCAACCATAGTCACCGAGCCATATTTCGCCAATAGCAGAAACCGTACCACAAAATTTAAAGTACGGGTGGGTGCAGGCTCTGCCTGCCGGGTAACAGCGGCGTTTCGCTGTCTGAGCCTTAGCTTTAGAGCAAATAAGAGAACCGTGCCGCTAATAAGCGTTACCGCTCAAACGAACGCGCGGGTAACAGCGGCGTTTCGCCGTCTAAGCCTTAGCTTTTGTGCAAATAAGAGAACCGTGCCGCTAATAAGCGTTACCGCTCAAACGAACGCGCGGGTAACAGCGGCGTTTCGCCGTCTAAGCCTTAGCTTTTGTGCAAATAAGAGAACCGTGCCGCTAATAAGCGTTACCGCCAAAATAGAGTGCGGGTAACAGCGGCGTTTCGCCGTCTTAGTCCTCGTCAGCTTCCTTGTCAGCGGCAGCCTCTTCCTTGGTCTCGTTTTCAACAACTATGTTGATCTTTTCGGTGTTGTCGGACTGCTCTTCGTCCTCATCCTTCTCGTCGCCGAAGAAGATCTCATCATCATCATCGAAATCGTAATCGTCTTCGTCGATCTCGTCACGCTTGCTTATAAAATATGATGCTGCTGCTGCGCCTGCTGCTGCTGCTGCGAATGTAAGTAATGCAATACCAATGGCCTTCATTTGTTATTCCTCCGATTCATCATTTAATAAGCTGCACATCGGGTGCAACATGGTATTATTAATTATATCATACTGTATCAAATATTGCAAGAGCATTTTTGTGAAAATTTACAGAAATTTTGAACAGCCCGCTACAGCCTGCCCAAACCCCGTCTCAGACACACACCATAGTGTAGCCTACGCCGAAAACTGTCTTGATGAGCTGGGGATCGTGGGGATTGGTCTCGAGCTTTGAGCGGATGCGGCGCATATGCTCTGCAATGGTGCGCCCGACCAGATAGGGCTCCTCATGCCATACGCTGCGGTATATCTGAGTGCTCGGGCAGATGCGGCCGCGGTTGAGCATCAGATGTTCAACGATGGAAAATTCCGTGGCAGTCATGCGGATGTTGTGCTCCATGCAGCGGATCTCCCTCCTGCGGCGGTCAAGGCTCACCGCGCCGTTGACGATCACTTCCTCCGCACATTCCGAAACAGGCGCACAGCGGCGCTGCAGGGAGAAGATGCGTGCGGAAAGCTCCTCACCGCTTACCTCGCTGCGGTCGAGAACACAGTCAGCTCCGCGGGAGAGTGCCATCACCATGTACATCTCATCGGGCTTCGAGGTGAGCATTATCACAGGCGCTGTGCTCTCCTTCCTGATCTCATCCAGCGCAGAAAATGCGTTGGCTACTATGCCCCTGTCAAGGAGCAGCACAATATCACTGTCTGCGGGAGTGGGGTATGCGGCACTCAGTATGCAGACCTCGTGCCCTGCCTCTTTCATAAGCTTCTCTGTACGGCTGTCATGCCTGTTCATAAGTATGTTCATAATTATCCCTCGTGCGTGATCTTTTATCTAAAGTGTATTAACTGTAATAGCTGTACTATATCGTGTAATACAGTTATAGCATATCATGATATAAATGTCAAGTCTGAAATCCTTTTCATTCTTCGATTTGTTGATAATGGTTCTGTTTTGCAAAAATCAGTTACGATATTTGTAGGATTTTTACAAATCGTGATAATTAAAGATTGTTTTAAGGAAACGCTGTTATACTCATAGACATGAAAGCAAACAACACCGAAAGGGGAAACAATATGAAATTCCGCAGAATGTCACAGGTAGTCTGTGCAACGCTTATTCTTTCTTCAATGTCGGCAGTGTTCCCGACAACATATGCAAAAACGACGGACAGCACAACCTCCACATCGGCATCACAGACCATAAAATACGGCAAGGTGACCTCCGTCAGCAAAACCAAGATAAAGGTCGCACTGGGCGAGATCAAGATGGATATGCCCCAGGGCGGACAGGATGCACAAGGCAGCCAGAATATGCCCGGCGGCTTCGGCGGCATGGCAGGCGGCACACCCCCTGATATGGGCAATATGCCCGGCGGCTTCGGCGGCATGGCAGGCGGCACACCTCCCGATATGGGCAGTATGCCCGGCGGCTTCGGCGGCATGGCGGGCGGTACACCTCCCGATATGGGCAATATGCAGCAAAACGGTCAGCAGAACGGTCAGCTTCCCGAAATGCCCGACATGAGCGACAGCTTCACAGCAAGCGGCGAAGCCCTTACCATAACCGTGACGGGTGTGACCATAACAAAAATGGGGCAGACCGTTTCTGTTTCCGATATCAGCAAGGGCGATATCCTCACTCTCGTTTATACGGGCAGCACCCTTACCGAGATAAAGATCGGCGTTGATCCCTTCGGCGGCCAGGGCGGCGAGCAGGGCAAGCCTATGGGCTCACAGGCGGCAAATGTTGAACTCAAATCAAAGTACACCGCAGACGGCAAATCCCTTTCCATTTCATCAAAGACGGTAAAATCCACGGCGGCTGATACATCCGCTGTGCTTGCAAAAAACAGCGGCAAGTTTACTGTAAAGTCGGGCAAGCTCAATAAAACGGGCGATTCATCTAATGTGGACAGCTCCAATTTCTACGGGCTCAACGCCATAGCTGTGGCACTTACCGACAGCAGTCTGAGCATTACCTGCAGCACCCTCCAGTCGGATGCAGAGGGAGCCAATGCTGTATTTGCCGCAGGTGAGGACGCAAAGGCTACGGTCAAGAACACGACTATCATCACCAAGGGCAATTCATCAAGAGGACTTGACGCAACTCTTGGCGGCACTATAACTGCGGACAATGTGAAGATCAAGACCTCGGGAGCACACTGCGCACCCGTTGCCACCGACAGGGGCGGCGGAAAGGTGACTGTAAAGAACTCCACACTGCAGGCAGCGGGAGACGGCTCACCCTGCATCTACTCCACAGGCGATATCTCCGCATATAAATGCACAGGCAAGGCAACAGGATCGCAGATCGCAGTGGTAGAGGGCAAGAACTCCATCACCCTTTCTTCCTGCACGCTCACAGGCGCGGGAAATAACGGCATCATGCTCTATCAGAGCACCTCGGGCGATGCAGAGGTGGGAACTGCGGTGCTGACATCAAAGAGCAGCACACTCAAGACCACATCCAAGGGTCCTATGTTCTACATCACCAATACCGATGCTGTGATCAACCTGCAGAACAACAAGCTTTCCTTCTCCTCGGGCATTCTTCTGGATGCCGCAGGCAACAACACAAACAACTGGGGCGTTCCCGGCAAGAACGGCGGCACAGTTGAGCTCAATGCTGTAAAGCAGACCATGAAGGGCAGCATCACCTGTGATGAGATAAGCTCCGTGAAGGTATCCCTCAAAACATCCTCCGCTCTCACCGGCGCGATAGACACCGCAAACACCGGCGATGTGAGCATCACACTTGACAAGACATCCAAGTGGAATGTTACAGGCGATTCCTATGTTACATCGCTCAAAACAGCACTTTCCGATTACAGCAATATCATCTCCAACGGATATACCATATACTACGACAGCGCAAACAGCGACAATTCCGCACTGGGCGGCAAGACTATAACGCTCCCCGACGGAGGCAAACTGGCTCCGATGTAAGCGCCGATACTGCGACGGCGCTCCCTGTGATCCTATCCTCCTCCTTTGGTGGTCACAGGGATTTCCCAAGCCTTTCCATAAGAGGAATAAATCCTCATATCCTCCCCCTCTCTGATACCGGTTCGGCCTCCCGAACCGGTATTGCTTTGTGCAAGCAATAAACGCGGGTTGTTATGTACTTAGATTAATCTAATGTTAACATATAGTAATTCTGCGTTTCCTTGACATTCATCCTGTTCTATGGTAAAATTACACTGTGTATGACATAAAATCCGAAAGGAATATGATAAAATGGCTGATAACAAATCTTTTCTTGATTTTGAGCTTCCGCCTCTGCCCAAGCTCCCGCCTAAGGATGGCGAAAGCGACGCAGCGCAGACCGAAAGCCCCAAGGAGCCTGTAAAAAGAGAAAAGCCCCCTCTCGACGGGGATTTCAAGCCCACCAAGCGGGAAAAGCCGCCCCTTGACGGCGCTCCTGCTGAAAAGAAGCTGGCCGATGACGGACTGCCGCCCTTAAAGCCCATTCCGCCCAAGCCTGCCGCACCGAAAACCGATGAACCAGTATATTCCAAAACGCCCCTCGACGACGACTATGTTCCCGTTGAGGAGGTCGCTCATGTAAAGCGCGTTACCGCCATGGGCGAGACTGACCTTGCTCAGAAGCAGGCAGAAAAGGAGCCCGAGCCCGAAAAGCCCTATGAGGAAAACGGCATGATCTTCACGGACGACTACGATCCCGATGATTCGGCTCTGCCCTCTCTCGGCGAAATGGACGGCCATAAAAAGAAGCTCAAGCTCGCTCCCATGTCCTCCGCAAAGCAGAGCGCCGAAAAGAACATGAAGGAACAGATCAAGATGAGCGACCTGCTCATGGAAGTGGGCACCGCTCCCGTTCTCGAGGATCTTTCCGATGAATACGGCGATACAAAGGAGCGCAAGAAGAACCTTGCAGAGCAGGACAGGCTCGACAACAACGAGAAAAAGCAGCTCGTCCGCAGCATGAAGGAGGATATAAGCTATATCCCCCAGAGCTACAACGCAAGAGCCTCCAAGAAGATGTACAACAAGCTCATGGAGGAAAAGAACCTGAAGATCGCAAAGAAAGGTATGCTCATCTCCTTTATCCCCGTATCTCTGGGTATCATCGCTTGCGTCTGCGAGCTTATAATGAAGTTCAACTGGGGCAGCCACCAGTATATCGACTATGCGTCATATCTGGGAATAGCCGGTGCGGTGTTCCTGCTTATCAAATCAAAGCAGTTCAAGACCTTCGGTATGATCTGCTACGCCATAACCATGCTTGTATTCCTCATACCGGGACTTATCCTCTACACCATCGCGTTTATGCAGGATTATTACGACGCGACCAACAGTATGCAGATCGTGGCGGGAGTAATATGCGTCTTCTGCTTTGTGATCTCCCTTATCATACTGGGCAAATCCGAGTCCGTGGCTATGTATTACAACACTAAATTCAAGCGCAAGAGGGACTGATCATGAAGAGATTTCGCTTTCATCTCCCCGATATGTGGAACAACGGGCCGCTCAATATCAATCTGATAGATCTGTTAAAGGAGCATCCCGAATACTTCCGTGACGGCGTTGAGGTGGCATCGGTCTACGGCTGCATCCCCCCCGCAATATGGAACGGCGGCAGGAATGTAAACGGCTATGCCGATGACAACACCATAAACATGATCATCACGGAATTCAACAAAAGGAAGGTTCCGCTGCGCTTTACCTTTACAAACCCGCTGCTTGAAGAAAAGCATATGTCCGATGCATTCTGCAACAAGCTGGTGAAAATGGCGGACGGCGGCTTCAATGAGGCAATCGTCAACAAACCCGTAATGGAGGATTATCTGCGTAAGAATTATCCCAAATACAAGCTCACATCATCCACCTGCAAGCAGATCAGGAACTTTGACGACCTTGTAAAAGAGCTTGAAAAGGATTATTCCCTTGTAGTGCTCGACTATAATTTCAATAATAATTTTGAGATACTTGAAAAGATACCCGAAAAGTACCGCAGCAAGGTCGAGATACTCGTATGTCCCTACTGCTTCCCCAACTGCAAGCGCAGAGGAGCACATTACGAATTTTTAGGCAAGCAGCAAATAGCCCGCTGTGCCCTCAGCACACTCAACGCCATGACCGGTCTGCAGGGTATAACCCGCGCTCAGGCGACCGAAGAATTCGCGTGTGATGCATTAAAACTCAACTTCCTTGAAACAACGAAATTCTCCACCCATGTAACGCCTGATGATCTGTTCGGCAGATATGCCGATCTGGGGTACGAGCATTTCAAGATCGAAGGCCGCACGATGCACCTTCTCAATGTACTGGAAAGTTATGTTTACTACATGGCAAAGCCCGAGTACAGAGACCTTGTAAGATTAAAGCTCGGCCTTATGGCAATAAGCATGAACTGATAAACAGCTGTACTCTCCCCTGCCGATGGCGGGGGAGATTTTTTCGATGCAAAAAACGATCCGCACGCTGCTCCCGTGCGGATCATCTGCATTATTCAAATTCCTCTACATCGATATCAGGGGGACGGTCGATCTCCTTACCGATGTAGCCGCCGTTTTTGCGGCGCTGCTTTACACACTCGCTCAATAGATATTCTATCTGTCCGTTTACCGACCTGAAATCATCCTCTGCCCACGAAGCGAGATCATTGTAAAGCCTTTCGGACAGTCTGAGGGGCACCTGCTTCTTGGCAGCCATCAATAAAGGCTCCCTGAATTGACCACAGGCTGTGCATCATGGTTGCCGCAAAGAACTACGAGCAGATTGGATACCATAACAGCCTTTCTTTCATCATCGAGCTCTACGACATTTTTGGCACTGAGCTGTTCAAGAGCCATTTCCACCATGCCCACAGCGCCGTCAACAATGAGCTTTCTTGCATCTACAACTGCGGATGCCTGCTGTCTCTGGAGCATTGCTGCAGCGATCTCGGGAGCATATGCAAGGTAGGTGATCCTTGCTTCGATGATCTCTATGCCTGCGTTGCGCACTCTTTCCTGTATCTCGTCGCGGATGCGCCCCGCAACGATCTCGCTGGAACCTCTGAGGCTTCCCTCATCGGCAATGCCGTCGCCTGTTGTATCAACATTCTCGGACACATCATAGGGATAGAGCCTTACGATGTTTCTCAGGGATGTATCACACTGGAGGGAAAGATATTCCTTGTAGTTGTCCACATCGAAAACAGCCTTTGCTGTGTCGGTAACGCGCCACATTACTGCAATGCCTATCTCTATGGGATTGCCGAGGCAGTCGTTGATCTTCTGCTTGTTGTTGTTGAGCGTCATGATTTTGAGGGATATTCGCTTGTCGGGGATCGTATATGCGGCATTTACCTCGGTGCCCTCGATCTTGAGACCTCTTGTTTCGCCGGAAACATCGCCGCTCTGTCTGAGCTTGGTGGATGCTGCGGGGTTCACTGCGGTGCAGAAGGGGTTTACCCAGTAGAAGCCGTCGCCCTTAAGGGTACCTACATATTTTCCGAAGAGTGTGAGCACCAGCGCTTCCTGGGGCTTGAGCACCTTCAAGCCGAGAAGAAGTATCCAGCCGAATATGATCCATATTATGGACAGCAGTGCGATAACGCCGCCCAGGGCTGTTTCGCTTACGACACCAAAAATAAGTGCGGGAAACGAAATGATATAAAGCGCGATAACGAGGAGCATCATAGCCATACCGTTTTTCTTTTCGGTCAAAATTTTCTCAGTCATACTAATACCTCCCGGATATTGGTCGGATGTTTATTTGATATCATTATGATATCACCGCAATATAAAAATGTCAAGCGTCTTTGCAAAAATCAGCACAACGCACAAAAATCAGCGCAGATATTGTGATATATTCACAATCTGCGCTGATATGTATTTTTATTATAACGCTATGGTTTAAATTTTTTCTTGTGTTTACTTCAAAGGAAATTTATCACTTATCACACAGAGAGCTTTTAGCAGTTAGGACCTTCAGTTTTTTCATATTTTTTAAAAAGTCCAAATTATTCGTATCCAAATTTCCTATAGTCAACAATCCAATGTTAGGTAACTTACATAAATCTAAGGCTTCTTTATCACCGCAATATTGAATAACAATCGATTCAGAATAATATCTCGAATAAATATTGCCATCTATTTCACAAAAAAATGAATTACTAATCAAATATATTCCTAAAGTTATGCTCATACCAAATAAGAGAATAACCGCTATCTTTTTTACTTGAGGACTTATAATATTAATTTTCAAAAACCTTCTCATATGAATCTAATGATGTGATTACTTTTAATTCATAGTCTCCAACAGTCTTCCCCGTTTGATACGAGGAAGACACAATGTCATATCCCGAAAAACCGCTTTGTATTTTCAAGGAGTATTTTCCGCAGTGCGGGCTCCGAACAGCATTTCACCTCTGCGAGCTTCCTTGACACATACACGACATTCTGGGGAAGATTGGGGTTTTTGAGCCCCTTTATCCCGCGGGGAAGCAGGTATGGCGCATCAGTCTCGATCATCAGCCTGTCGGGGGGGATGATCTTTGCGGCCTGCAAAAGCTCCGCGTTTCGCCTGTCGTCGCATATCCAGCCCGTTATGCCGATCATGCAGCCCAGCGAGAGATAGCGCCGCGCAGTATCGGCACTGCCCGTAAAGCAGTGTACCACCGCTTTTTTTGCTGCCTCCGGATGGCGGGAGAGTATCTCAAAGAAATCATCCTCTGCGCTTCTTTCATGAAGAAACAGGGGCTTGCCTGTTTTCTCCGCAAGGCAGATATGCTTCTCAAAAACATCCCGCTGCACCTGTGCGGGGGAGAACATACGGTCGTAATCAAGGCCGCACTCGCCCACAGCTACAACGCTGCTGCTTTCAAGCAGCTTCTCAAGTGTTTTTATCGTGTCTGCCGTGCAGGATTTTGCGTCATGGGGGTGTATCCCCGCGGTGGAATATGCACCCTCATGTGTGTTGGCATATTCTGCGGCGGCGATGCTGCTCCTTTCGGAGCTGCCCGTTATGATAAAACCCACTCCCGCGGCAGTGCTGTCATCGGCTATCTCGTTTTCCCTCCCTTTGAACTGGGAGCAGAAAAGATTGAGCCCTATATCAATATATTCGTATTCCATAATTTCATAATACCCTGCGGCGAAACGCCGCTGTTACCCGGTAGGCAAAACCGACTGTTACTCGTTTTCTTATTTGAGCGGTAACTTTGCTCTGTGTCTCGGTTCGTTCATTTGCCGCAAAGTACGAATCGTTAGACTTTACCCATTATATACGGTCACCCTCACGGACGGCGGTTCTCTTCAAGAAATTTAGTGAACCAGTCCAGCGCTTCATCGAAATTCGCCTGCATTTTCTCTTCGCTCATGCCAAAGGTCTTTATAGGCTTTCTGAATGAGAAATACAGGTCGGAATCATTCATATCCGGAGCGCCGATGAGATCCCTGAACATGGTCTTTGCAACGGGATAACCGAGCCGCTGCGCGTTGGGATCATCCGGGAAAAGCTCCCTTGCATCCACAAAGCAGGTCTCGTCAAGCCCCAGCTCGTCATACGCCCTTTTGTTGCCTATCACAACGATAGTGTCTCCCGACTGGAACTCGCCCACAAGCTTTGTCCTGTCCGCCTGCATAAGGTACTGCTGCGCCTCGGTGTTTTCGGCGTAGTAGGCGGGGATGTAATAGAGCTTTACAAGCTGCTTACGGTCGTGGTTGAGATCCTCGGTGTATTCGCTCCATTTGTCGGTGATATCCGGAGCGATATAGGTCATATCAAAATTCTCGGCGATATATATCACGGAGATATCGGGGCGCTCAGCCTTCAGAAAGTCCACGGTGAGGAATATCAGCACAGCGGCGATGACCGTTCCCGCTATAAGATAGAATTTATTGTGATAGATGAAGTTGGAGATCTTTTCCCGCAGCGTGTATTCGCGCTTGGGCTGCTCCTCTTCCTTTATCACATCGCCGCCGTCGGAAAGCCCCTGCTTCATGCGGATAAGCTCGCGCTTTTCGCGGAGAAGCTGTGCCTCATACTCGCGGCGTGAGGCTTCTTCCTTTTTGGCGCGTTCAAGCGTTTCCTCGGACTGCCTGTGCAGCTCCTCGGCCTTTTCCTCACGCTTTGCTTCGCCGATCTTATCAAGTACAGATTTGCTCATTTTATTCCTTATATCAAGTTTTACACCTTAAAAGTACAATGGATACCCTGCGGCATCCATTGTACATTCATCAGTTTTCTGATTTCATTGTGGGGAAGAGAAGTACATCCCTGATGGCAGGCGAATTGGTAAGGAGCATCACAAGACGGTCGATACCGTAGCCTATGCCGCCCGTGGGGGGCATACCGATCTCGAGAGCACGAAGGAAGTCTTCGTCGATGCGGTTTGCTTCCTCATCACCCTTTTTGAGGAGCTCCTCCTGAGCCATGAATCTCTCACGCTGATCAATGGGATCGTTGAGCTCGGAATAAGCGTTGCACATCTCCCAGCCGTTGATGAACAGCTCGAAGCGCTCCACATGACCGGGTGCGCCGGGCTTTTTCTTTGTAAGGGGAGAGATCTCGATGGGGTGATCCATAATGAATGTAGGCTGGATAAGGTGCTCTTCAACATAGGTCTCAAAGAAGAGATTGAGTATATCGCCCTTTTCGTGGCGTTCCTCAAATTCTATATGATGCTCCTTTGCCAGAGCTTTTGCAGCGGCAGTATCTGCCACCTGAGCAAAATCCACGCCTGAATACTTCTTCACCGCATCGATCATGGTAAGGCGCTCGAAGGGCTTTGAAAGGTCGATCTCATGATCGCCGTAGGGAACGGTAAGAGAGCCGCAGACCTCACCTGCAAGATACTTGAACAGGCTTTCCGTAAGCTCCATCATGCCGTTGTAGTCGGTGTATGCCTGATAAAGCTCCATAAGTGTGAATTCGGGGTTGTGTCTTGCGTCAACGCCCTCATTGCGGAACACCCTGCCGATCTCATAAACTCTTTCGAGACCGCCTACGATAAGCCTTTTCAGGTAGAGCTCCAGCGAGATCCTGAGCTTTACATCCTCGTTAAGAGCATTGTAGTGTGTCTCAAAGGGACGGGCAGCCGCGCCGCCTGCGTTTGATACCAGCATCGGTGTTTCAACCTCGATAAAACCGCGCTTGTCGAGGAAGCGGCGGATGCCTGCGATTATAGCCGATCTCTTTCTGAAGGTCTGAGCCACCTCGCGGTTTACGATAAGGTCAACATAGCGCTGTCTGTAGCGCATATCCTGATCCTTCAGGCCGTGCCACTTTTCGGGCAGGGGCAGCAGGGATTTCGAGAGCAGCACGATAGATACTGCATGGATGGTGATCTCGCCTGTGCGTGTTCTGAACGCATAGCCCTCTACGCCAACGATATCGCCCAGATCCCATGTCTTGAAGGACTTGAAAAGGTCTGCGCCCACATCATTTGTACGCACATAGACCTGAATATTGCCTTCGCTGTCGAGCACATTGATAAAGTTTGCCTTGCCCATGTCGCGGCGGCTCATAAGTCTGCCCGCGATGCGGACATTTATTCTGTTTGCCTCGAGTGCGGCCTTGAGCGCTTCATCATCGGCGCTTTCCTCTTTAAGACGCGCCTCGAGAGCCTCATAATCGGCCTTGATCTGTGCGGATTTTGCATTCACATCATAGGATGTTATCTCAAAGGGATCATGTCCCTCGGCCTTGAGCGCCGCAAGCTTTTCCATGCGTATGCGCTTGAGCTCATGGACATCCTGTACTTCTTCCTCCTGCTCACCTTCGGGAGCAGTTCTGATATCTTCGTTCATCCGGCTTTCCTCACTTGCTGATCTCCAGAACTTCCATCTGGATTATATGGTCATTGGGAGCCTCTACCTCGATGATATCTCCCACCTTCTTTTTCAGTGCTGCAACGCCGAGAGGAGAATCCTCCGATACCTTGCCGTTTTCGGGATCGGCCTCGGTGGAACCTACGATCTGGAGATCGAGAATCTCATCGAGCTCATGATCCTTGAGCTTTACAAAGGAGCCCACACCGATCTCGTCGGTGGAAAGATCCTCGTCGCTTACGACCTCGGCCAGTTCGATCTTCTTTTCAATATCTATGATCTCGGCTTCGAGCAGTCCCTGCTCGTCCTTTGCTGCATCATACTCGGCGTTTTCGGAAAGGTCGCCCTGTGAACGCGCTTCCTTGAGCTTTTCGGCAACTTCCTTTCTGCGGACATTCTTTAAGTATTCAAGCTGTTCCTGAAGGTCTGCAAGACCTTTTGCGGACATTCTGATCTTTTTCTCAGCCATTGTTATCATCCTTTACATGAGTGAATTGTTCTGCAATGTACTATTATAACATATCCGCGCGGTGTTGTCAACACTGCGCGGCGCTATTGGTGAAAAATTGCGGTTCAACAGTGGCATACAGCAAAAGCTCCTCCCGCCGAAACGAGAGGAGCTTTCTGTGATAAATGTAAGTTCCGTGCCTCAAATAAGCGTTTCCGCTCAAATTAAAGCGCGGGTAACTGCGGCGTTGCGCCGCCGGGCTTCAAATGAGCGTTACCGCTCAGATTAAAGCTCGGGAAGCTGTCGGCATTGCCGACCGGGTAACAGCGGCGTTTCGCCGCAGGGCTTGCATCCTCTGAAATGGGAGGGGGACTGCCGCCTTCATGCGGTGGTGGGGGGTAAATAAAACTCCTCCCGCCGAAACGAGAGGAGCTTTCTGTGCTAAATGTAAGTTCCGGGCTTCAAACGAGCATTGCCGCTCAAATTAAAGCGCGGGTAACTGCGGCGTTGCGCCGCCGGGCTTCAAATGAGCGTTGCCGCTCAGATTAAAGCGCGGGTAGCTGTCGGCCTTGCCGACATTAGTTGAGCTCAGCGAAGTACTTGATAGTTCTTACCATCTGGGATGTGTAAGAATTCTCGTTGTCGTACCAGGAAACTACCTGTACCTGATATGTGTCATCGCTGATCTTGGAAACCATTGTCTGGGTAGCATCGAAGAGAGAACCGAATCTCATGCCGATAACATCGGAAGAAACGATCTGATCCTCGTTATAGCCGAAGGACTCGGAAGCAGCAGCCTTCATAGCAGCGTTGATGCCTTCCTTGGTAACATCGGAGCCCTTAACAACAGCTGTAAGGATAGTTGTGGAGCCTGTGGGAACGGGAACTCTCTGAGCGGAACCGATGAGCTTGCCATTGAGCTCGGGGATAACAAGTCCGATAGCCTTTGCAGCGCCTGTGCTGTTGGGAACGATGTTAGCAGCGCCTGCCCTTGCTCTTCTGAAGTCGCCCTTTCTGTGAGGACCGTCGAGGATCATCTGGTCGCCTGTGTAAGCATGGATGGTGCTCATGATACCACTCTGGATGGGAGCATAATCGTTGAGAGCCTTAGCCATGGGAGCGAGGCAGTTGGTTGTGCAGGAAGCAGCGGAGATGATCTTGTCATCCTTGGTAAGAGTCTTCTCGTTTACGCTGAATACGATTGTGGGAAGATCATTGCCTGCGGGAGCAGAGATAACGACCTTCTTAGCACCTGCATCGATGTGAGCCTGAGCCTTGTCCTTGGAGCAGTAGAAACCTGTGCACTCGAGAACAACATCAACGCCAATCTCGCCCCAGGGGAGCTCAGCAGCGTTAGCCTTAGC
>CAMHMM010000021.1 GCA_946186215.1 uncultured Ruminococcus sp.
TTTTCAACAGGCGCGGTATGTATCGTGAGCTTGACAGACTGAGCAGAGAGATCACCGGGAATGACAGGATATTTGTAAGCACGATAGATATGGACGGACTGAAATACATAAACGATACCTTCGGCCATTCAGACGGCGATCTCGGTATAATGAAGACAGCGGATGCAGTCAGAGCCGTCGCTGCCGACGGGGATATATGCTGCCGTGCAGGCGGTGATGAATTCCTTATTGTGGGTGTCCGCAAAAACGGCGGTTTTGACAGAGAGGCTCATATAAATGATTTCTGTGCTGCTCTTGCAAGGCTTACAAAGAATAACGGCAAGCCCTATCCCATCACTGCGAGCATCGGCTGTGCGTATGCGGATATTCAGGCAGAGAATGCAGACGATATAAAAGATCTTATTGAGGAGCTCCTCGGAAGATCTGATGAAGAAATGTACCGCTATAAGGCAGGAAGAAGACGGCGCAGAGAGGATAAGGATCATTAAACTCTGTGAGTGACCGGGAAAATACAGGGGGGACTATCATGAATAAGGGTATTCTTGCATTAATGCTTCTTATGGCATCGGGCGGTGCGATCATTACTGCCGATGCTCCCGATATATCTGTGAAGCAGGGGACAAGTATAACTGCAGCATCGGAAACAGGTGATACAGCTATGGAAAAAAAGACGGTTTCCGCAGATACGGTCAAGTTTTATAAGTACTGGAAAAAACGGTATCTGAAAAAGGATACCTATGTTAAGGATGCTTCGTTGTATTATGTCTGCTATGCTGATAAGGACAGCGAGGAATACAGGGACGAGTACAAGGATGCGAAAGCCCCTCCTGTAACAGTCTCTGAGGCTCATGGCTACGGGATGCTGATAACTGTCAGCATGGCTGACTATGATAAGGATGCAAAAGCGATTTTTGACGGCCTTTATGAGTATTATCTCGCCCACCGCAGCAGTATAGGTAAAAATCTCATGTCGTGGCAGCAGGGTGATAACGGTACGGCACTCGTTGAGACAAATGACGGGGAGATCACAGAGGAACCCGATTCTGCTACAGACGGCGATATGGATATAGCATATGCGCTTCTGATGGCTGATGCTGTGTGGGGCAGCGACTGGGAGATTGATTATAAGGCAGCGGCTGTTGATATCATCAATGATATCATGACCTATGAGGTGAGCCATACCGACTGGATACTCAAGCTGGGTGACTGGACATATGGAGTGCCCGAAAGCAGCAAGTATTATTCGGCGACAAGATCCTCCGATTTTATCATGCAGTATATGCCTGCCTTTTACCGTGCAACAGGCGATAAGCGCTGGATGAAGGTGTACAAGAGCACATATAAAATAATCAATGATATCGTTGATGAATATGATACGGGAATACTGCCTGATTTTATCGTGAAGGATAAAAAGAGCGGGAAATTCATACCGGCACCTGCAGAATTTCTTGAAAGCGAGAATGACGGGAATTATTACTATAACGCCTGCCGCACGCCCTGGAGGATAGGCATGGACGGGATAATAAACAACAACAGTACTGCAAAGAAATTCTCCCGCAAAATAAATGAATGTGTCAAAACTGCCGCAGACGGGGATCCGTGGAGCATTATGGCAGGATATGACCTTAATGGCAAGGCTGTTTCCGACTGGAATGATCTTTGCTTTGATGCGCCGTTTATGATCACTGCTTCATGCGCAGGCGATAAGGAATGGCACGACAAAGTCCGTTCTATGGTGCTTGAATATGATGATGATGTTTATTACGGCGATACTATCTCGATGCTTTGCCTGATCGTTGATGACGGCGGCTGGATAGAGGTATAAAATAAGATGAATGATCTGCAAAACGCAGAATATGAGCTGATATGGAAGGAGCCGGAATGAAAAAAGAGAATAATCGCAACAGCAGGCTTCGTTCCATATCGCTGAGGCTGCCGCTGCTGTTTATTGCCAGCTTTCTTGTTATAATCGCGGCGGTCGTGGTCACGGTCTATTACCGCTTTGAAAGAAGAATTGTTGAGGAATATACCGCCATGGGTGCCAGCGCGACATCGATGATGGCGCAGGAATTCGATCACGACAAGGTACAGACGTACATGAAAGAGAATTTCAGTATGGAGGAGTACGGCGAGATACGGAAAAATCTGGAATTTCTGAAGGAAAAATACCCCGATGTACTGTATATGTATGTATATCATTTCGTCCCCGAGGGCGGCGAGGTAATATTCGATCTTGACAGCGAATACAGTCTTGATGCAGATCCGCCGGGGGACACTCTACGATCCCGATCCTGCTGTGGTACCCTATCTTGATGCACTTTGTGCAGGCGAGCAGATACCCGTCCTGACAGGTGACACAGAAGACGGATATATGCTTACATATATGCGGCCGGTATTTGACAGTCAGGGAAATTATGCCTGTCATGTGTGCGTGGATTTTTCCATGGAGGAGCTGCACGGCGAGGATGTGCGGTTCGTGCTCGGACTGCTCCTTATATTAAACCTGATCATGATTCTCATTGCCGTTATAGATATCTATGTCATGAGAAAGACGGTCACAGGGCCTATCGACCGCATGAAGCACGCTACAGACAGCTTTTCATATGAAAACGAATCAGATCATCAGAAGAATATCAGCATAATGGAAAAGCTTGATATCCGCACAGGTGACGAGATAGAGGATATCTATCATCTTTTCGTGACATTCATGAAAAACAATCTGAGCTATATGCAGAACCTCAGCAAGGCAGAAAACGATATCAAAACAAAGGACGAGCAGATAGGCGTTATCAGCGAAAAGGCATACAGGGACACTCTGACGGGAGTAGGCAGCAAGGCCGCATATGTAAAGAAGGCGGCGGAGCTCAACGAAGAGATCGGAAGCGGCGGAAACGCTTTTGCTCTTGTCATGGCTGATATGAACGATCTTAAAAAGATCAATGATGAATACGGCCATAAGGCAGGGGACAGCTATATAAGAGGATGCTGTCATATCATCTGCGAGACCTTCAAGCATTCGCCTGTGTATCGTATCGGCGGAGATGAATTTGTTGTACTTCTGCAGGGGCAGGATCATGAAAACAGAGAGGAGCTTCTGGAGACCGTCAAAACAGTTTATAATGAAAGCTTTGCCGATACTGACAAGGAGCCGTGGATGAGATTTTCTGCAGCAGTCGGAATGGCAGAGCTCACGGATGATGACGATAATATCGAGCAGGTATTCAGACGGGCAGATGAATCTATGTACAGTGAAAAGAAAAAATTTAAGAAACAGTACGGAAGCTACAGGTAGTTTTTTTCCGGATAAGCAACGCCCCGAAGCGTTTGATGAAAAACGCTTCGGGGCATATTCTTAGCCTGTGTTGAACTTGTATAATACAGCTATGCGTTTATTTTAGAATGAGTGACATTATCCCTGCAAGCGCAGCTGAGATGACCGGTGTGCCTATCAGAGTAGATACCCATTTTATGATAAGAGATTTTCCATAAATATACGGCATAAGATCCTCTGTCCCGGGAATTATCCATGTCTTTGTCTTTCCTACCCAGTACCAGTCGATGAATAATCTGTCGAATAACCCGCTGATCAAAGAAATAACTGTCAGCTGTATGAAGCCGTCTGTAAATCCGTCGGCACCGTTTATCCCGTATACTGCGATGAGTGGAAAAACAAAGTACGGGATAGAACAGAATATAAGGAAAAGATGCTTATTGCGGTTTATCAGTTCCCTTGTAATAATGCCCTTTTCAACAACTCGGTCCTGCACCTCTTTTTCGTACATAAAAACAAGTCCTGCAGGACCGTTGCATATTCCGATAACACAGCCTATCAGAAGAATAAAGCATCCGACTATCCCTTCGATAATTATATGTCCCATATTTTCATCCTTTCATGTAGCGGTACAATGCGTCAAATATCAGATCGACATTCGTTTGGAGAGATTCCTCAAAGAATGTGTCTTTGTTCTGGTACATAGCGTAGATAGTCTTGATAAAATTAACCGCCGTGCCAAGGTCTATATCGCTTCGCACACCGTCGATATGCTGCAAAACAGCAGATATCTTTGCAAGCTCGGTTTCTCTGCTGAAATACTGATCGCCGCTTATATGGGTTTTGAGCCAGATCCAGTCCTCTGCTCCTGCCCTCAGAAGAAAATTATTTTCAGGGCGGAAGCATTCACGAAAAAGTCTGATAAATTTTTTCAGCGGGATCTTTTTTTCATCCTCAAAGCATCGTGCAAAGCCGCTGTATGTGCGCTGCTCGGTTTCCTGAAGAAGTGCAACGGCAAAGCTTTCCTTTGAATCAAAGAAATTGTAGAAGGTGCCCGTTGCAATACCTGCTTTTTTTGCAACTGCTGCCACTGTCATGCCTTTGAAGCCCGACACTGATGCCAGTTCTTCTCCGGCTGATATGAGCCGACTGCGTATTTCATCCCGTTGTTGTTCATTAAATCCCGGTGACATGATTGCTCCTTTCTGTCGTGAATATTTGCTCTTAAATATTCATTAAATGAATATTACCATATAAATGTTCATGATGCAATATATTTCACCATAATATCACTTGAAATTCACAGTATTGTCACATTAGCCGCAGAAAGTATGAAATTATGCGTTAAATGCGACAGGCAGGATATCGAACTATCCCGCCTGTCGCGTTTTCACTATGTTTCGCTTTTCTTGTCCGCCATATTACCAGCCCATTTCCATAAGCCAGTTGTTGAGAGAGCGCTCCCTGTCACGAAGCGGCTTTGACCTGTCAAGAGCATATTCACCCTTGATATTGCCGTCAACGATGAACAGTACTCTGGTGCATTTTGCGGCAACCTTTGCATCATGAGTAACAAGCATGATGGTAGTTCCCTCTTCATTGAGATGTGTTAGCTCTGTCATTACCTCCTCGGAGGATGTGCGGTTGAGAGCACCGGTAGGCTCGTCTGCAAATATCATACGGGGCTTGTTCATCATGCTGCGGCAGATGCAGGCACGCTGTAGCTGTCCTCCCGAGACCTCGTTGATATCATTGTCGGCGATCTCGGCTATGCCCAGCTTATGCATGAGTGTACGGCCGCGCTCTGCGCATTCCGTCCTGCTTTCCTTAACTTTCTTTGACTTTACCGCAGGCAGTATCACATTGTCAAGAACGGTGAGATTTTTCATCATATACATCTGCTGAAAGATAAAGCCCATATCATCAAGGCGCATTTTTGCCAGGTCGTCCTCATTCATGTCAGCCATGTTCCTGCCGCAGAAATCGACCTTGCCGGAAGTCATTCTGTCCATTCCCGAAACCGTGTAGAGAAGAGTTGATTTCCCCGAACCCGAAGGTCCCATTATCGCCACCATCTCTCCCTCGTTTACCGAAAAATTCACATTGCGCAGAACATGATTCTGGCGCTTGTTTATAACATATGTCTTGCAGAGATCCTTTACTTCAAGTACCGTTTTCATGCGATCGCTTCCTTTCTGCTGATGCTGCCCTTTACCTTTGTGTATATTGCTACTGCGGCAAATGATATCAGCTCGCCTGTTAAAACGCGGATTATCTGCATTTCGTCAACTCCGCTTTCGGTCACCACATGGAGCAGATTCGTGACTACGCAGTTATTGAAAAAGTGGTCTGCCATGCCTATCCAGATATTGCCCGAGGACTGATACAGAAGTCCCCACTTTATGCCCATGAGCATTGAGAGTATCACATATCCCACGATCATTACCGCAAATGTGCCGCCCGTCATGCTGCCGTCGATCAGACTTCTGACAGGTGTTACGATATGCCACAGACCGAAGAGAAGTGCGGAAATGTAAAGTGCTTTTTTTCTGCTGTACTCAGATGAGATATAGGTGATGAAAAAGCCTCTGAACACGCCCTCCTCCATCACAACATTGATAATGTTGAAGAATACGCACATGAGCACAAAGCCGATACCCGTAAGCTTAACTGTGCTTCCGGTGAGGGAGAAGCCTGTTACGAAAAATTCCATATGAGCGGGTGTACCGTTAGCGCCGAGTACAATGAATTCTGCGATGAATGCGATGGCATAGCTTGCAGCGCATATCCCGAAGCCCTTTGCGATGCCTGCGGGGAGTGATGCAGGCTTGAAGCCTATATCCTGCCACTTCATTTTCAGTGTTCTGAGCATCACGAAAAGTGCGGCGATACCGAACAGCTTGTTTATAAAGCACTCGGCAAAAACTGTTTCATCCGTTCTGATAAACAGCACCTCGATGGTATGTACCAGAAGGCATATGAAAAACATTATCAGGCTGTTTCGTATGGTGTTTTTGTATTTGTTCATAAGTACCTCTTTCTGTTATATGCCGCACATTCGGCGTGACGGTGAACATCGTGCTTTTATTCTATATCTGCCGTGTCGGAAGCCTTTACGGTAAGTGTGTAAAGTGCTGTGATGAATGCTCCCGCGCTTACGGCTGCCATTATTACCAGCGGGAATATCACAAATGTTTCTGTGATATTCGTGGAATAATCAACGCCCTTGGATGCGCCCATCATGCCAAATATGGGATCCATAGTTACCTTTGTTGCGGGGATGCTGAGCGCTGCGGCAATTATGATTGATATGGCTGCGATTATCACGAAGCGGAGCACATGGATGTTTATTACCGATCTGCCCTTGAATCCCATAGCCTTCATCAGTGCGATCTCAGCCTTTTCCTTTGAGATGAACGATCTTTCTATGAGCACCGTTATCAATAGTATTATGACAAGCGCTACGATCAGAGTCAGGAACTTTACATCCATTACCGCATCTGCTGCCTTTGTGCAGTCGTTTACATAGCCTGCGCTGTCGAACACGGTTGTTGTTCCGAATATATCCTTTATCCTTTCGATACGGGAATGAAGCTCTGCGTTATCGGGAGCATCGTCAAAATCTATCTGGAATGCCATAAGAGTGCCGATGGATGTATCGTTGAATTTCGCTGTTTCGTGAAATCTTCCGCAGGCTCCGAGTGAATTAAAGGAATTGTAAAGAGCGGTAACGATGTATTTGCTGGTTTGTCCGTCAACATTCACCTCAACGGTATCGCCAATGGTGCAACCGAGCTTTTCTGCAGACGGGTAGCAGAGGGCTATCTCGTTTTTGTATTTCGGAGCAGTGCCCTCATTGAAGTAATAGTCGGTGGATACGGTATCAGGGCACCATGTGAATGTAACTGTGGCCTTTTTGCCGTCGAAGGTCACCAGCGCGGGGATGTTCCCTTCTGTGTGTACCTTTGTGTCCATGCCGTTTTCGGCAAGCTTTCTGCATACCTCTTCATTCACCTCTGCAATCGTCTTATTGCCTGTGATGATCTCATTTGTATAGAGGTTATATACAAGGTAGGCATCGCTTTTGCGGATATCGAGAAGATAGATAAGCTTATCGCTTGCAAGTGTGGAGGCAGTGTTGGAAAGAATCATAACAAGCAGTGCGCAGAGTGTAAAAACTGCGGTAACTACGGCTGTCTGCTTTGGTGCGCTGAACACATCATTTAGGGAAAGAAAACTATTGGCACCAAGCCTGCTTTTGCTCAGAGCCATTGAGCCGTGCTTTGTAAAGCGCTCTCCGGTCTGTCCGCTCCTTACCGCATCGATAGGCGAAAGCTTTTTTATCCTGCCTGTGCAGCTCCAGCAGAAGAGCAGTATCACTCCTATCACCGCGATCGAGCATATGATGTTGATAAGCAGCTTGTGATCGTTATTGATGATCATATTCTTGCTTACTGAATTTATCAGCATATCCCCGAACGGGAATGATGCCGCAAAGCCTAAGGCTGCGCCTGTTGCCGCCAATCCCAGATATTTTACGAGGTAAAGCAGCCTGATGGACCTGTTTTTGAGCCCCACAGCCTTCATAACGCCTATCTCTCTGAATTCCTCGGCAATGCTGAAGCTTATGGTAAATCTCAGTACTACGAATGCGATTATGATGAGGCTGATACTTACAGCCATAACAACTCCCGCGATGAGCATATTAACGACATATGACATCTTGATAAGATCGCGGGATGCGGAAAATCTCACACCCTCGATGCTTGAAACGATATCCTCAACAGCGCTGTTGTCATCGGTGCTTATGTAGTACAACGCATGACGATAGAAATGTACCTGAGTATCCTTCATCATTTTATCGTAATTCTCGTTGCTGATAAGAAATCGCGGATTATCAAGCATATCCGAGCCAAGCGCTGCATCCTTGCAGATCCCTGCAAAGGTAAGATCAAGCTTTGTATCTCCCAGCTCAAGGCATATCGTGTCGCCTGTTTTAAGCCCTGCCTTGACAGCGATGGAGTTTGTGATATAAACATCGTTTCCGTTTACTGTGGTTATCACATTATTGTCACTGTCGAAATACTTGAAGGTGTTCTCATCTGGTGCAAGCACAAGCGCAGCAGATGAAAAGCCCTTCATCTTTTCTCCGTTTGTCAGGATATTATCCGCAAGGACTGCCACACATTCTTCCTTGCGCCAGCCGTTCACAGCGCTGCAGGTTTTCAGGCTGTCCGCTACGGGTTCGCTGTCCGCAGGTTCTGCCGCAAGCACAAGATAGTCGGCCATTCCCGCCTTATCAAGGTAATTATCAAGCCCTGTGGCGATGGAAACGATATTGTTAACGCTTGATGAAAAAAACATCGCCGAAAGTATAACAAAAAGAAGGATGATGCAGTTCATCGTCTTCTTTCGTTTCAGATCCTTTTTCAGAATTGTAAGGTACATCACGGTCACTTCCTTTCACTGATATAATGATAACATGGAAATTATTAAATAGTCATTAAATACTAAAAAGCTCACAAATGCCTTTATACAGGCGTTTGTGCCGAAACCAGATTATTGAACACAAAGCATTTCTTATATACGCAAAACGAAACAGGCAGATACCTCGTTTGAAGTATCTGCCTGTAATGATTACTGTTGTGCAGCTGGCTTTGAAAGCGGGAATGCCTTACTGAGCTGTATTGTCGGAAGTAACGATCTCTTTCAGAGCGGATGCCATACCGGCAAGTCCCTGTATCTCCGAAGGAATGATGATCTTTGTAGCCTTGCCGTCAGCAGCCTTGCCGAATGCTTCAAGGCTCTTGATAGCAATGACATTCTGCGAAGGATTAGCCTCATTGAGCTGTACGATGGTATCAGCAAGTGCCTGCTGTACATTTCTGATGGATTCAGCTTCACCCTCTGCCTCGAGGATCTTCTGCTGCCTTACAGCATCCGCACGGAGGATCATAGCCTGCTTTTCAGCCTCAGCCTTGAGGATCGCAGCCTGCTTTTCAGCCTCTGCACGAAGGATCTTGGATTCCTTTTCACCCTCTGCTACGAGGATCTGGGATTTTTTTTCACCTTCAGCCTGAAGGATCTTTTCGCGTCTTTCACGCTCTGCTTTCATCTGCTTTTCCATGGCATCCTGGATCTCGCGGGGAGGAATAATGTTTTTGAGCTCAACTCTGCTTACCTTGATGCCCCATTTATCAGTAGCCTGGTCGAGTATAGCAGTGATCTTGGAGTTGATTACATCACGGGATGTGAGCGTTGCGTCAAGCTCCATCTCACCGATGATATTTCTGAGCGTTGTAGCGCAGAGATTCTCGATAGCGGAGAGGGGACGCTCGATACCGTAGGTATAGAGCTTTGCATCGGTCACGGTGAAGAATACGACCGTGTCGATCTGCATGGTAACATTATCCTTTGTGATAACGGGCTGGGGCTTGAAGTCAACGACCTGCTCCTTTATGGAGACTCTCTTTACTACCTTGTCAAGAAGAGGTACAAGATAATGAGGGCCGGTGTGGAGCGCATCTCTGAATGCACCCAGTCTTTCTACGACATATACCTGTGCCTGCGGCACGATCTTTATGCCCGAAATGAAAATAATAACAAGAACTATAACGAGTCCTATAGCGATATACTCCATAATTTACCTCCGTTGTTACAGATCAGTTGATACGGCGAACCTTTAACATTGCTGCGCCCTTTTCCACGACTTCTACTGTTGTTCCCACAACTGCGGTGCTGCCGTCGATAAGCCTTGCACCCCAGTCAACATCGCCGAGGCGGACACGGCCGGTGCCGTTTTCCTCATTTATGTCCTCCACTACGATAGCGTGCTTGCCGATATCGTCCTCCCCGTTGGTAGGTATGAGCCTGTTTGGAAGAAGTTTATTTGCAATAGGCTTGGAAACAAGGAGCGTGAGGATGGACACTACCACGAAAACCAGAAGCTGGAAAAATACCGGAGCGCCGAGACCGGCTGCAACGGCAGCAGCTACTGCACCGACACAGAACCATATGGAGACAAGCGCTGTGGTCACAGCTTCAGCTATCGCAGCTACTACCAGAACGATTATCCATAATACCATAGCCATACTATCATCCTTTCCTGAGTGATTAACTGTATTTTATCACATTCTGCCATAGAATTCAAGCGTTTTTGGATTTTTTAAGGCATTTCTAATAAAACAGGTACGGATGGCAGCAGCAGGCGCTGCAGCATATAAAAAACGGTACAAAGCACTGATTAATACAACTCAAAAGAGAGAAACGGGTTGTGTGAAGCTTTTTTCTGCTCCTGCCCGGTAAAAAAATATCTCATTTAACTCTCCTGATTATTTGGATATTATCAGCACGCGGTCAGCGTCCTTCTGAAATTCATAGCCTGTTTTTATGATCTCTACGGTAAATCTGTCCATGAAATATGATATGACATCGTTTATCATTTCAGACGAGTTGCTGTCCAGATCACACAGCGGGAAAATCCGCACCTGCCTGCACACCCGAAGCATCTCGGATATCGCCGCGATGTGGAAATCATAGCCCAGCGCAGTGTACATCAGAAGAAAATGCGAACTCAGACCGATATCGAAGCTGTCGTCGGGAAACGAAAGTCTGTCGGGCAGCTCGTGATAAATATAGCGTCCTTCAGCCTTTCCCTTCTCAAAATCACTCAGGAACATTTTCATCGCGCCCATTCTGATTGCTTCAAGCTCGTCGAGCGAGGCGATCTTGTCCCAACGGTAATTTTCCTTGTTGGCGGCCATCTGCTCCATTACTATATCCTTTACTTCATCTATCCGCTTTTCAAGCTGCTCCTTTTTGAACTGATACACAGGATCAAATGAAGTTACACTGCACCCCATCAGATTTGCCTGATAATTAAAGCTTGCAGGTCCGTCGCCGAAGCCCGCGATCCTTTTCTTCATATCATCATCTGTCAGCAGGAACATTTCCCTGTATTCATCGATGTTTCTTCCCCATGGGACTACGCTGTTGAGTTCAAATGCCATAATATCCTCCTGTCGTCATGGTGCTAAATAGTTCTGTCCTTTTTCGCAGCTATTTCATTGCTACGATCACTGTCTGCTCCGCATCAAAAAAGTCGTTGGTGCTGCTGCTTATCAGTGATTTATAAGCTTGTTCAAATGAAATGTCGTTTCGGTTGCTGAGAACCACAAATGTGCTGTCCCTTGCCGCATTGGGCATCCTTCCCTCGAGTATCAGCCTGTATTTGTATTCATGCTCATCTGTTTTCCATGTGCCGCTGCTCATCTCGTAATATTTTATCATGGTGACAAGCTCGTCGCTTTCAGAATATTCCTCCGAAAGTGATGTATCGGTGATCTCAAAGGTGTTTACTATATACGGCGCTTCATCATGAGAGCAGCCTGCACCGTACACAGCGAAAACAACTGCCGCCGCAAATGCTGCTGCCCGTTTTTTATTCATGATATTCCTCCTTTTACTGCCTTTTTCCCGTTCTGATAAAATGTATCAGAGCCTCGGTATCATCAAAATCATCATAGTCACCCACGATGCCCTCGCGGTGGTAAACGATGCCGTTTTTCTCGTTGCGTTCAAGGCAGTCGAGCAGCTCCTCAACGCCGTATCTTTTTGCAAACTGCGTAAAGCCGAGGGGCTTTATCTTTGCAAACATACCCTTTTTGCAGTTTTCGCCGCATTCATAACAGTGTGCGATGTTTTTTCCGACAGAGCATTTTCTGTTTTCACACCATTCTGTACCGGGACATCCGCCTGAATCACATCCGCCGCAGTGGTCGTTCTCACTGCACAGACAACAGGCCAGCCCGCATCGTGCTATTCCAAGTTCACGCTTCATATATCCTCCCGAATGTGTTTTACAAGTTGCTGTTTTCTTCCTTGTTTATCATATTAAAAAGCACTGCCGATGAAACGATCATCATTATCATTTCCGTCACAGGCTGTGCCCATATCATGCCGCTGAATCCGAATATCATGTTCAGGATCAGGAGCAGGGGAATGTACAGAAGTATCTGCCTTATAACAGTGATACCAAGCGCCATTGCGGGCTTGCCCACTGCCTGAAATGTCATTCTGCTCATAGATGTTATGCCCACAAATGGCAGTATGAACATTACTGTACGAAGCACCATCGCACCGACCTCTATCACGCGCTCTGTCTGTGTGAAAAGCCCGATGAGCATCGGTGCCAGTGCCGCATACACTCCCATTACAACAAGCTCCGTGCAGCTCACAGTGATCATTCCCGCTTTCAGCACATCTCTCATGCGCCTGAAATTCTTCGCGCCGTAATTATATCCCATGATGGGCTGTATACCCGATGCAAAGCCCTGATAGATGTAATTGCCGAAGGAAAGTATCTTCTGCACGATGCCCATTGCCGCCACCGTAAGCGCACCGTAGGACGCAGCGAGATTATTGTTTACGATATACGCCGCAGATGTCAGCAGTGTTTCAAGCGCCGCAGGAAGACCAACTCTGAAGATCTCGTAGATCACGGCGGCTCTCGGTTTTGAATATTCGCGGCGGGGGCGAAGGAGTGTTTTGCCGCGTGCGTAAAGGATCAGGGATATGAAAAGTCCGGCCGCATTTCCGAGAACAGTCGCTGCCGCCGCGCCCGCTATCTTCATATGCAAAGTGAATATGAATACCGGATCGAGGATTATATTCACTACCGTGCCCGCCATCATCCCGATCATGGAATATTTTACCGAGCCTTCACCTCTCAGCAGCGAGGCACAGATATAATTGCCCATCTCAAAAATGCATCCGAGCAGTATCACCACAACATACTGCCGTGTGTAGTCAAATGTATCCTCATGTGCGCCGAGGCCGTAAACGATGCGGTCAAGAAATGCAAGACCGGCTGCCGTTACAGCCGCGCCGCCGACTGCACACATCAGAAATGCAGCGGTAAGTGTCTCTTCTGCGGCGTTTTCGTCATGTGCTCCGACGCATCTTGCGATATGTGAGGATGCGCCTGTCCCCACGATATTTGATAATGCTATTATGATCATCATTACCGGATACGCAAGATTTATTGCCGCCAGCTGACAGTCATCCTGCTGCATACCGATAAAATAGGTATCTACCAGATTGTAAAAAGCCATTACAAACATACCCAGAATAAGCGGAACGCCGAGTTTTACAACTGCCGTAAACGGCTGCTCCTCTCTCAGGGTGTATATTCGTTTATCTTCTTCCATCAAAGTTTACTTCCTTCTGCGACAGCAATCCAACATCAGCGCATCATTCTGAATATGATCGTATCGTCAAGCTTTATCTTTTTTATGTCGCAGGGAGTATTCCCTCTTAATGTTACACTGATTATGCTTTCATTGAGTGAATAGTGTTATGGTCATGCATTCTATTTCAGCGGGATGCTTTTTTATCCTGTTTATTTGCGTATAATACCATTAATATGACATTCAGTCAATTCAGCTGTCCTTCCTGAATATCCTCTCATCCATCGGGACGACATCATCGTAAAGCACATACACATCCTTGCCTATGCGCTTGTTTACATGAAAATGCCCGCCGAACCACATTGTAAATTCCGTTTCCTCATAGAGCCATTGGAAGAATCCGGT
>CAMHMM010000022.1 GCA_946186215.1 uncultured Ruminococcus sp.
GATGATATACCCTCCGAGGCCGTGACCGTTGCCGATACCACAGTAACAGAAAAGGCTACGGCAGTAGTCCGCAAGCTCAGCCCCCGTTCTACGGCTGAGACCGAAGAAGGTCATACTACCTATTCACAGCAGACGGATGATCCCAACGAAGCAGATGGTGACACAGAGCCCGGTGCAGACAGTGATGAGACCGTTATCCCGGGTACAGACGAGACAGAGCTTACGGACGGGGCCGCTGAGACCTCAGTGCCCGACCAGTCAGCACCTGTGACCGAGACCGCTGCAGTGACAGAAAGCGACACATCTGTATCGTCAGAGGCAACTGAAAGTCAGCCCGAAACCGCTGAAGAGGTCACCGAAGCTGTGCAGACCACTGCGGCAGTGACTGCGACTACGACGGCTGTGACAACAATAAAGCCATATGAGAAGATCTACGATCCTCTTGTGTATGACAACACCTATTTTAGCAATGATATTTTCATAGGAGATTCCATCTCCACAGGCCTTCCCCTTTACAGATACATCGACGCAAAGAATGTCTTTGCAAAGATCGGCCTTAATCCGTCCACTGCGCTTACCAAGAAGGTCTCCACATCATACGGAAATCTCACCATATATGAAATGGTACGCTATGTCCGCCCAAGGCATGTCTACATCATGCTTGGCTCCAACGGCATACAGTGGCTTACCAACAAGGATATGGTCACAAGCATGGGCAAGCTCTGCGAGAACATACTTGCGGATTCTCCCGCGACCGAGATAGTTATTCTGAGCATACCGCCTGTCACATCGGGATATGATGCATCTGTTGACAATCTTAATGTGATGTACAAGGTCAATTCCTACAACGCCGATCTGAAAAGGCTTTGTGAGGATAAGGGCTATAAATATATAGATATCTGCACACCCCTCAAGGATACCAACGGCTACTTCTCTGCAAGCTATGCGGAAAAGGACGGACTTCATTTCAAGCCCGCAGCCTACGGCATACTGCTGGGCAAGGTGTACTATGAAATGGCCAGCGATGATGAACAGGCAAGACTTGAAGCTGAGAGACTGGCTGCACTGACAGAGGCTGTCACCGAGGAAGAGACAACCACAGAGGCCACCACGGAGGAGACTACCGAAACTACAACGGAGACCACGACAGTGACCACCGTCGAAACAACGCAGACAACGACTGAGCTCACAACTGTTACCACAACTGTCACCACCGAACAGACCACAGCAAAGCCCAAGAAGAAAAAGGTAACTCAGGTACAGACCGAGGAAACAGAGCCCACGGAGGAAACTACTGCGGGAAACACCGCTCCCCCGACTGACAGCGTATTCACAACTGTTAAAAAGAAGAAATGAACGATAACGCTCAAAAAAATGCGGCTGCGGGAAAGCCCCGCAGGAATTACCAGCTGATGTCCGACGAGATAATAGCCTCGCTGAACGGGACGACACCGACAATGCTCCTGCATTGCTGCTGTGCGCCATGTTCAACCTATGTGCTGGAGTATCTGAGCAGGTATTTTCGCATCACCGCATATGCCTTCAACCCCAACATCTACCCCGAGGAAGAATTTTACAAACGCCGCAGCGAGCAGGAAAGGCTCATTTCGCAGATGGAGTTTGAAAATCCCGTCGGGTTTATCGGCGAGGAATACGAATCCGAGCTGTTCTATCAGGCAGTGCGGGGGCTCGAACACACCGGCGAGAGAGGTGCACGGTGCTACGAGTGCTACAAGCTGCGCCTTGCAAGAACGGCACAGACCGCAAGACGACTGGGCTTTGACTATTTCACCACGACATTATCCATAAGCCCCCTGAAAAACGCCGACTGGCTCAATGAGATAGGCGCTTCTTTAGAGGGAGACGGACTTAAATACTTCTATTCGGATTTCAAGAAGCGCAGCGGCTTCAAACGCTCAACAGAGCTTTGCCGCCAGTACTGCATTTACCGCCAGAATTACTGCGGCTGCGTCTTTTCCGCAAAAGAGGCGGAGGAAAGGCAGCAGAAAAAAGCTGCCGAGACACAGAACGGGCAGTAATGCGCTATGTATGTGATAAAAAGGAGGAGCACCAAGGGCACAGGCTCATCAGCCGTCCGGGTGTGAGATACAGAGATGTTAGAAAAGATAAAGGAGCATGAAAGGCGGTTTTCCACGCCGGGAACGGCAGTTGTCTGCTGTATGGCGATGCTTGTCATAACCTTCTGGAGCTATGAAAAGCATGTGCCCGAGGTGGTCATGAAGCCCCTGCGGATTGTAGCTCTCATTGCGGCGATACTGCTCTGGATATATGTTTCGTTTATGCGCGGGCTTATAAAAAGAACAGCCTTCACATTCTTTACCGCGTTTTATTTCCTGCTGCCGGTGTTCATCGTGCAGTATACGGAGAAAATGACAGATCCCAAGACCTATGATCCAAACCTCGCCCTGATAGGCAATTACTGCCGTCTGATAGGCATTATGCCCTTCCAGAATATGCCTGTGCTGAAGGATGTGGATCCTCTTACCGCATCGGTCATATTTTCGAGCATATGCATAGTGGTGTTTATAATCGGTATGCTCGTAGGCGGCAAGGATGCCCCGCAGGGCCCGGCTGCAGAAAGCAACGAAACAGATACGGAAGAAACTGATGACTGAATGCTCACCGTCGCAGGGCGGTGAGCATTGTTTATCAAAAATGTCCCCCGTCAATGGCGGAGGACATTTTTTGGATCTTTTCAAAACACAGTTTACTTTGCCTGCTTAGTGAGGTATTATGCTCAGGAGCACGCCTGCTGCAACTGCTGAACCGATAACGCCCGCAACATTGGGACCCATTGCGTGCATGAGCAGGAAGTTGGTGGGATCAGCCTCGGAGCCGACCAGCTGAGACTGGCGGGCAGCCATGGGAACAGCGGAAACGCCTGCCGAACCGATAAGGGGGTTTACCTTGCCGTGTGTTGCAACGCACATGATCTTGCCGAATATCAGGCCGGATGCGGTGCCTACCATAAAGGAGATAACACCGAGGATCATTACCTTGATAAACGCAAATGAAATGACCTTGTCTGCAACGGTGGTAGCGCCAACGGAAATACCCAGGAATATTGTGATTATATTCATCAGCTCGTTCTGAGCGGTCTTGCAGAGTCTGTCAACAACGCCGCATTCCTTGAACAGATTGCCCAGCATCAGCATACCAACGAGGGGAGCTGCGGAGGGAACGAGAAGCGCGATTATGATAGTAACGGCGATGGGGAAGATTATCTTTTCGGTCTTGCTTACGGTACGCAGTGTCTCCATGCGGATGCAGCGTTCCTTCTTGGTGGTAAGGGCACGCATTATAGGAGGCTGTATCAGCGGAACGAGCGCCATATAGGTATAAGCCGCAAGAGCGATGGTACCGACCTCGACGGAGAATGTACCGCCTGTGAGCAGCTTGCTGGCAACATAGATGGATGTGGGGCCGTCAGCACCGCCGATGATGGCGATGGAACCTGCCTCGGACTGATTAAAGCCGAGCACTGCTGCGCCGATGAAGGTGAGGAATATGCCTGCCTGTGCGGCAGCGCCGAGGATAAACGACTTGGGGTTGGCGATAAGGGGCGCAAAATCCGTCATACAGCCTATCCCGAGGAATATGAGAGAGGGATAGATCTGGAGCTTGACACCCAGATAGAGCATATCAAGAAGTCCGCCGTTGTGAAGGATATTGGCAAAATCAAGCTCCCTGCCGCCGTCGATGTTCCAGAGCTCCGGATGATACATCCCTGTCATGGGAAGATTGGTAAGGAGCATTCCGAAGGAGATGGGCAGAAGCAGCAGCGGCTCATACCCTTTCTTGATTGCAAGGAACATAAACACGAATGAAATGCCGATCATAACAAGGTTTCGCCATGTCATGCAGGCAAGACCGGAGCTTGCCACAAGCTCCGCTACGGTATCTAAAAAGGTCTGCAGCATTATTATTCCCTCCCGTTTAAATCGATCTCATGCTGTCGAGAACAGCGGCGCTTGCCCATGCGCTCCTGCCGCCTGTGCGTGCGGGCTTGACAGAGCGGATCCTGAGCTGTCTGCCGGTTTCGGCTGAGATCTGCGCTACTGCGGCGGCGATCACTGCGATCACCTCATCATCATCGGAGAGGGGTGCAGGCACCTCTGCAGGCACTGCGGGAGCCGCCGATCTTACCGGGGCGGGGATATCCGGCGGGGCGATCTTAGCGGGCTGCTTTTTTGCGGCGATGAGATCGAATATCTTTCCCATGAGCGATACGGCGAGTATCAGAATGAAGAGCGCCACAAAAACGATAAGCAGACCGGAGAACACCACGGTTGCCACATAGTCCGGAGACATATATTTTCATCCTTTCAAGTGTAAATATAAAAAGTACAGATATCATTATAGCACACTGAAAACAAAGTTTCAAGTCTTTTTATGCGAATGTTCTTGAAATTACAGGTCGGTCGGCGGGCAAAGCCCGCAGTTACCCGTACTCTCTTTTGTGGGGAGCCTTTCATTTGAGGCTCGGTTCGGCAGTGCCGACACCCACTCGTTCGTTTATTCGCTGTAAAACTTTACTTTATGGCTCGGAGCTTTGGTTTAACCCCTCCACCACCGCCTGAGGGCGGCGGTCCCCCTCCCCTTTCAGGGTAGGCAAGACGGGCAAAGCCCGCAACTTGACTTTATGATGTGTATGTGCTATAATGTATATGATGATCATGATATCCGGAGATGAAGCGTATGACTTTTGAAAAATCCTGCGGCGCTGTGGTATACCGCAAGCACCACGGGAACCTTGAAATACTGCTGATAAAGCATATAAACAGCGGCCACTGGTCGTTTCCGAAGGGGCATATGGAGGACGGTGAAAGCGAGACCGAGACCGCCATGCGCGAGATCATGGAGGAAACGGGCGTTGATGTGATACTCGATCCCACATTCCGCGAAACGGTGACCTATTTTCCCCGCAAGGACACACAGAAGGTCGTAGTCTACTTTATAGGCCGCGCCCGCACATTCAACTACACCCCGCAGGAGGGCGAGATAGCCGAGGTGCGCTGGGTAGATGTGGGGCACGCAAATCAGCTGCTTACCTATGAAAACGACAAGGTCATCGTGAACAAGGCGAAGGCGGTGATAATATGAGCGAGCTTGCAGAACGCGCTGTGATGTATAAGCACAGCGGCAGCAACTGCTGTCAGGCCGTGATAAAGGCACTTTGCGAAAATGATGAGGGCGGTGCGGCGCTCATTGCCGCAGGCGCGGGCTTTGCGGTAGGCATGGGCACGACCGAAGCCACCTGTGGTGCGCTTTGCGGCGCAGTGATGGCTGCAGGGCTCAAAAGTCGCGGTGCGGGCACACTGGGTATGTCCAAGAATATGATGAAGGAATTCACACAGCTATGCGGCGCTTCCACCTGCAAGGAGCTCAAGGGCATCGCCACGGGTAAAACGCTCTGCGACTGCGACAGCTGTGTAAAAAATGCGGTCACGGTGTTTGAAAACGCCGCAGGAGGACTGCTATGAAAATAATCTCTTGGAATGTGGCAGGCTTCCGCGCCGCGCTGAAAAAGGGCTTTGCAGAGTATTTTGAAAAGGCGGATGCCGATATATTCTGCATACAGGAAAGCAAGCTCACCGAGGAGCAGAACGAATTCCATCCTGCCTCCCACCCCTATGAGTATCTGTTCCCCGCACAGAAAAAGGGCTATTCGGGAACGCTTATCTACTCCAGAAAAGAGCCCCTGAGCGTGACAAAGGGCTACGGCGAAGAGGAGTACGACAACGAGGGCCGCAGCATCACCCTTGAATTTGACGATTTCTACCTTGTGAATGTCTATGTCCCCAACGCAAAGAACGACCTTTCAAGGCTCCCCTCGCGCATGAGGTTCCAGGACACATTCAAAGATTATCTTGTGCGTCTGGCAAAGGATAAGAATGTGGTCGTCTGCGGCGACTTCAATGTTGCCCACAGGGAGATAGATATTAAGAATGTCCGCCCCAATATCGGCAGGGCGGGCTTTACCTACGAGGAAAGGGATAAAATGACCGAGCTGCTCGACAGCGGCTTTACAGACACCTTCCGTTATCTTCACCCCGACACAGTTGCCTATACATGGTGGTCATACATGGGCAAGGCGCGTGAAAACAATGTCGGCTGGCGCATAGACTACTTTATCGTAAATTCCGATTTTGCACCGAAAATAAAGTCCGCCGAAATATACGGCGATATCATGGGCAGCGACCACTGCCCGATAGGACTTGAATTCTGACTGGAGAAGAAAATGTCTGAGAGATCAGTTTTTGCTGCCATAACAGGCAGGCCGAATGCAGGTAAATCCTCGCTGCTCAATGCCCTTGTGGGCGAAAAGATCGCAATGGTATCCGACAAGCCCCAGACCACCAGAACGAAGATAACTGGCATCCTCACCGAGGATGACCTGCAGTATGTGTTCATAGACACACCCGGCATACACAAATCCCACAACAAGCTGGGCTCCCATATGAACAAAGCTGTCCGCGAGGCTGTGGCTGATATAGATGTGATAGTGTATGTGATCGACAGCACAAAGAAGCTAAACGAGATCGACAGACAGACACTTGCCAATTACAGCGCGTCGGGGATACCCGTGATCGCGGCCGCAAACAAGATAGACCTTTTCGAGGAAAAGTCCGGATGTGCGGCAGTTCTGGCTGAAATAGGCGAAATATGCGAGCTTCACTCGCTTATCCCCATAAGCGTTAAGGAAAACGACGGCATCGATATCCTCAAAAAGGAGATCGCGGGCTTTGCAGTGGAGTCACCCCACTTTTTCCCCGATGACAAGGTGACCGACCAGCCCGAGAAGAAGCTCATGGCAGAGATGATCCGTGAAAAGCTTCTTCTTCTCATGTATGACGAGATACCCCACGGAATCGCGGTCGTGATAGACTCCCTCGACGAGAGCACCACGCGAAACGGCGAGGATATAATGAATGTCAATGCTGTGATATTCTGCGAAAGAGAGTCCCACAAGGGGATGATCATAGGCAAGAGCGGCTGCAACCTGCAGAGAGCGGGCACCCTTGCCCGTGAGGAGCTCGAGCAGTTTTTCCGCATAAAGGTAAATCTGAAGCTGTGGGTAAAGGTGCGCGAGGGCTGGCGCAACAACGAAAGCCTTATACACAATTTCGGGCTCGATAATCAATGAGCCGGATCATCAATACAGACGGTATCGTAATTCAGCGCAGGGAAGCGGGCGACAGCAGCTTTTACCTGAAAATACTCACCGCAGAGCACGGGCTGATAGATGTTACCGCAAGGGGCGTAAAAAAACAGGGCGCATCGAATGCTGCCCTGTCTCAGCTTTATACCTGTGCGAGATACAGCCTTTCCATTAGCAAGGGACGGTATTATATCAATTCCGGTGAGCTTATCAAAACCTTCTATTCGCTGCGCCTCGACCTGAAGCTTTTCGCCCTTGCATCGTTTTTCTCCGAGGCCGTGTTGTATACCGTCACGGAAAACCAGACTGCCAACGATATCTACAGGCTTTTCGCCAACTGTATGTATATGCTGTGCGAAAAAGGCTGCGATCCGGAATACCTGCGGTTCATATTCCAGCTCAGGCTCATGAGCGATCTGGGCTTTCTGCCCGGGCTTATCGGGTGCAGGGAATGCAACCGCACCGAAAGCAAAATGTATTTTGCCGTAATGGACGGCTCTTTTTATTGCCGCGACCATATCGACCACAGCTACAAATGCTATGAGATCACCGATCAGATGATGGAGGCCATGCGCTTTGTTTGCCTGACCTCGATGGACCGTCTTTTCAATTTCCGCATAAGCCCCAGGGCTCTTGCGGTGCTGTGTGATCTCAGCGAAAAGTATATGTACTTCCAGACAGGCAGAAAATTTGATACACTTGATTATTACAAAGGCATAGAATAGACCATGAACAGATATTTAAAAACAATAGAGCTAAACAAGATCCTCGAAATGCTCGCCGCCTGTGCGGGCAACGAGGAAAGCAAGGCTATGATACGCGCTCTCACCCCCTCCTCTGATGTGGAGGTCGTCAGAGCCGAAATGAATAAGACGGAAGCGGCGTTCGATATTTCCGTAAAGAACGGCTCCGCTCCCTCATATAATTACAAGGATATCCGTCCCCTGCTCGCAAGGGCAAGGTCGGGCTCATCGCTCACATTAAAGGAGCTGCTTGACATTTCCCTGATGCTGCGGCAGATATCCGCGATATATGATTACCGCACCGAAGCACAGGCTGAAGAAACGGTGCTCGATGAGCTGTTTTATTCCCTCACTCCCCTCAAATACCTCGACGACAAAATAAGGGACACCATCCTCAGCGAGGATGAGATAGCAGACACCGCCAGTCCCGCACTCGGAAATATCAGGCGCAAGATCGCACAGGCGGGCATACGCATAAGAGAGAGCCTTGACAAGATGCTCCATTCGCAGGAAATGTCAAAGGCGCTTATGGAAAATATCGTCACGATAAGAGACGGCAGATATGTTGTACCTGTTCGCGCGGAATACAAGGGAAGCGTGCGCGGCATCGTACACGCTGCATCCGCAACGGGCTCCACTCTGTTTATCGAGCCTGAATCGGTGGTCGAGGCAAACAATGATATTCGCCTGCTTGAAGCGGAGGAAAAGGCCGAGATCGAAAGGATAATCGCCGCACTCTCCTCCGAAGTGGGGCAGAATGCCGAAAGCATCGAGCGCGACTACAGCACGGTCTCCGAGCTTCTGGTATACTTTGCGAAGGCATCGCTGGGCGGAAAAATGAAGGCCTGCGTTCCCGTGGTCACCGACGACCGCTCCGTCTGTCTGATAAAGGCAAGACACCCGCTTCTGGCGCAGGAGACTGCTGTTCCCGTGGATGTCACACTGGGCAGGGAATACAGCACGCTTATCGTGACAGGCCCCAACACAGGCGGTAAGACTATACTGCTCAAAACCGTGGGACTGCTCACCGCCATGACCATGTGCGGCATGATGATACCCGCCTCCGACGGCACAGCAGTCTCGGTATTTGACAATATCCTTGTGGATATCGGCGATATGCAGAGCATCGAGGAAAGTCTTTCCACCTTCTCCTCGCATATGAACAATATCGTAAGGATAATCGAAGCTGCAGGCAGCGGCTCACTGGTACTTCTGGATGAGCTGGGCGGCGGTACGGACCCCATCGAGGGCGCAGCACTTGCAGCAGCGATAATAGAGCGGCTCCTTTCTCTGGGTGCCCGCTCACTGGTGACCACCCATTATCAGGAGCTCAAGGTATTTGCCCTGCAGACCGATGGCGTACAGAATGCCTCCTGCGAATTCGATATGAAGACACTGCGCCCCACATACAGGCTGATAGTGGGCTCTCCGGGCAAATCAAACGCCTTTTCCATTTCCGCAAAGCTCGGTGTTCCAAAGGATATCATAGAATGTGCAAAGCAGAAGGTATCACAGAGCAATGTGGATTTTGAAGCGGCCGTAACTCAGCTTGAAGCTTCACGAAAGGCTTACGACAGACAGAACACCGAGCTTGCCCGTCTCAGAAAAGAACAGGAAGAGCTGGTAAGGAAGTTTGAAGCCGAGCGCGAGGAGCTTCGCGCCTCAAAGGAAACAGAGCTTGAAAAGGCACGAGTGCAGGCAATGCAGATAATCGAAAACTGCCGCCTGCAGTCGGACAAGCTGCTCGATGAACTGGCAGAGATACGCAAGGAGCGCAACAAGGAAGAGCTTGAACGCCGCAGCGCCGCAGCAAAATCCTCGGTGCGCAGCACTCTGGGCAAGATGTATGATGAGGCAAATCCCGTTGTGCGCCGTGAGGTAAGCGAATACAAGCCGCCCCGCCCCTATCATAAAGGCGACAGGGTACAGCTTGCAGACATAGGCAAGAGCGGTATACTCGTAAGCGAGCCCGACAGCTCGGGCAATGTATTCGTGCAGATAGGCACCATGAAAACAAAGACGAACACATCCCGCCTGCGCCTTATGGACGGCGCACCCGAGCCGGAACAGCCCAAGACCAGAAAGTGCTCGGCTGTATCGAGAACGGGAGTTACGGGCAATGCTGCCCGCCGTCCGTCAATGGAGCTCGATATCCGCGGCTATGCGGTGGATGACGGCATCTTAGAGGTGGATTCATTTATTGACGGCGCAGTGCTGCAGCACGCAGGCTTTGTCACCATAATCCACGGAAAGGGCACAGGCGTTCTGCGTGACGGAATACAGCGGCACCTGAAAAATCACCCCTCTGTACGCAGCTTCCGAAACGGAGTATACGGCGAGGGCGAAAACGGCGTTACTGTTGTAGAGCTGAAATAAGACGGCGGCGAAACGCCGCAGTTACCCTCTGTTTATATAAGCGGATAACCGCGTTTTGCCATACTTAATAACCACCAAGCAGCTGAAGGCTTTGCCCTCAGCTGCTAACTTTATACCTAAATTTATAGATTCTTAACAATCTCAATCCCCGTCAAATACGATATCCTCGGTCAGCGCCCTGAGATTGAGCTCCACAAACTGCGGCTTTACGGTCTTTTTCATCGTCTCCACGATATCCTCCGCAGTAATACCCTCAGCCGCACCGCATTTCACAGCCGCAGAGAGCATCAGCATATTGAGCACCTTGGGTGAACCCACCTTGTGCGTAAGAGCCTCACAGTCAAAGGCAAACAGCTCTATCCTGCCATGTGAAGCCTTTTCCCGCAGGAAGGACAGCATATCCTCAGAACGGTATTCGCCGCCTGTAAGCGCCGCTGTCACGGGCATGATCGCATGGGTGTTCACGATCATTTTTCCTCCCTCTCTGAGCCATGAGATATTGCGCACAGCCTCTGCGGGCTCAAAGGCGATCATCACATCAGCCTTACCCTTTTCAAAAATGGGGCTGAATATCTCCTCGCCCTTTTCGGGGGATGCAGTACGCAGGAACGAAGTCACTGCGCCGCCCTTCTGCGCCATTCCTATGGTCTCCGCGCTCATGACGGAAAGTCCCCTGCTCATGGATGCCGCGGCGATAAGCTTGGATGTAAGGACGATACCCTGTCCGCCGACACCGCATATTATAATATTATTCATGTTTGCCTTTCATCCTTCGTTTATGTCTGCTAAAAAAAGCCCGTGCGCTTTTCCGAAATAATCCGCAAGGAACGGATGCCCCTTGCGGATAATGATCATCGCTTATGTTGTATCAGGGTGAAAAGGATATTGTTGAGGATAGCCTCGAGGTATTCCTGTCTGCCGCTGATAAGGCTGCCTGTTACCTCGCCCTTTTCGATGACATACTTTTCAAGATCCTGGATGGTAGCCTTGCCGCTGATTATATCAGCGCCGATGCCGCTGTTCCAGCTTGAATATCTCTCAGCTGTGAAGCTGTCGATCCTGCCGTCCTTTATGAGCTTGTCAGCAGCTCTCAGGCCGAGTGCGAATGTATCGATACCTGCGATGTAGCTGTAGAAGATATCCTCGGGTGTGAAGGAGCCTCTGCGAGCCTTTGCGTCAAAGTTGAGACCGCCGTTGGTGAAGCCGCCTGCCTTGAGCACCTCATACATAGCAAGTGTTGCATCGTAGATATTGGTGGGGAACTGGTCGGTATCCCATCCGAGGAGAGCATCGCCCTGGTTTGCGTCGATCGAGCCGAACAGACCGTTCTCTCTTGCAACCCTAAGCTCATGCTGGAAGGTGTGGCCTGCCAGTGTAGCGTGGTTAGCCTCGATGTTCATCTTGATATCCTTGTCAAGACCGTACTTTCTCAGGAAGCCGATAACTGTTGCAGTATCGAAATCATACTGATGCTTTGTGGGCTCCTTGGGCTTGGGCTCGATATAGAAATCACCGGTGAAGCCGATGGAACGGCCGTAGTCAATGGTCATTCTGAGGAGCCTTGCCATATTGTCCTGCTCGAGGCCGAGATTGGTGTTTAGAAGAGTTTCATAGCCCTCTCTGCCGCCCCAGTAAACATAGCCTGTACCGCCGAGCTTTACAGTAGCCTCGATAGCCTTCTTGATCTGGGCTGCGGAGTATGCGAAAACATCAGCGGAGGGAGATGTGCCTGCACCATGCATGAAGCGGGGATGATCGAAGCACTTTGCTGTGCCCCAGAGGAGCTTCTTGCCTGTTGCCTTCTGCTTCTCAGCGAGATAGTCAACTACCTTGTCCAGCTTTTCAGCAGTCTCGGAGAAGGAGCCGTACTCGGGAGAAAGGTCTCTGTCGTGGAAGCAGTAATAATCTATCGAAAGCTTGTCCATGATCTCGAATGCAGCATCTACCTTTGCGATAGCGCGCTTCTCGGGATCTGTCTCGCCCCATGTCTTGTCAGCTGTACCGACACCGAACATATCTGTTCCGTCGCCGCCCATTGTATGCCACCAGGAGAGCGCAAACTTCAGTTGCTCCTTCATGGTCTTGCCTGCTACGACCTCATCGGGATCATAATACTTGAACGAAAGAGGATTAGTGCTTTCCTTACCTTCATAGGCGATCTTTTTGATGCCGGGGAAAAATTCTGACATTTGCAAAACCTCCGTTTATAGTTTTATAGTTGATTTGTATACACAGTCGGGCTGCCGCCAAAGCCGCCCGATTTATGTATATTTTACTATATTATCCACACATTGTCAAGCATTTATCGCTATTTTGCCTAATCAAAATTTGCGGTATTGGGAGTAAGAAAAAGATCATACATAAATATCCCTTTTATCAATTAGGTTTCATGTATGCTATACTATAACCATACCGAAAAGGTTGGAACACACCAAAACGGTATACAAATTGAATAGCACTGAAATGGTGCAGTGCAGTGGCTTTTGACTAAATGCCGCTAAAACCCTACAGGTATCACCATATTTTGCCAACGCACTTAATTGTGTACGGTATGCCGTGAAAGAGGAGCAGCACCAGTCTATACCTATACTATGCAAACCGTATAGGCGTACAGAGGGCTGGTGCTAAACTGTAGGGCAATTAGTCAAAAAAGGAGGGATGAATTTTGCAGCGATATAAAAAACCACACCGGCAAAAGTTTATACGAGTGCCGATGTGGTTAGTTGTGCTGTTCTACATATCGTTAGCCCTGAACAGTATAACTTTAGGCGTTGCTTTGTACATCATTAGTACACTGTAACGCGCTGGGTGTGGGATAGTAACACCCTGTCCCACACTCTTATTATATCGCTTAATTTGGGTGTTGTCAACATGATAGCGACAAATTTGTGCATTTTTACCATGAGCGCAAAAGGTATGCGAACTGCTGCGGCTTCGTGCTACTCTTGCGCTTATGCAAAAGTGCATCGGTAATATTGTGCGTGAAAAACCCCTCCGCCTCACTGCGCTCGGCACCTCCCCTTTCAGGGGCGGCAAGCTATTATTTGTGAGTTTACTCTTCAAACATGGCTTTTGCTAAAGCTCCGAGCCCCAAATGAGCGTTACCCACAAATAAACATACGGGTAACAGCGGCGTTTCGCCGCCGGGTGGGTGCGGGCTTTGCCCGCCTGCTTGACAATTCGGGAGTGATATGATAAAATTAGAAAAATTCCGGATATGATATCAACCAAAAGGAGCGAATACTGTGCAGGATTGTATCTTCTGCGGGATAGCCGCCAAAACTATTTCCGCAATGGTGGTTTATGAGGATGGATATACCATAGCGTTTATGGACACTGCAGACGATGTTGACGGACATATTCTGGCCGTCCCGAAGGCGCACTG
>CAMHMM010000023.1 GCA_946186215.1 uncultured Ruminococcus sp.
GTACCCGCGATTATGATATGGGGAAGTGATGAAATATCTCCGAGGATTATCTCGCCGTCGATATTCTTGCCCACTGCGAATGTGAGCTTGCTGTTGTTCTTTCTGAATTCTGGCGAATCAAGAACATCCCTGAGTGTTACGATATCCTTTATCCTGTTGGGAACCTCTATACCTACAGCGGCCTTTCCGGGTATGGGTGCTTCTATTCGTATTCCGCCCATTGCCGCAAGACGCATGGCGATATCGTCCGCCAGAGCGCGTATCTTTGAAAGCTTGATGCCTGCTTTGGGCAGAAGCTCATATCTTGTTACCGAGGGGCCGCGGTTTATGTTCACGATATCTGCGGCAATGCCGAAGCTTTCGAGCGTTTCGAGCAGGGTAGCGGCATTTTCACGCATCTCCTGCCGAGCCTGATCCTCATTGAGCTCATTTGAGGAGCATTTGAGAAGCTCCATCGGAGGTATGGTGTATTCGATGACCTCTACCTCGTTTTCGATGATCTCCTCCTGTATATCCTGTGCTGTGGTCTCGGGAAGATCGAGATCCTCATCGTCGCCTATTTTGCTCGATGCAAGGCTGGACATCTTGACGGAGCGCTTATCCGAATGTTCTGCGGCGGTGTGTCTTTCCTCTTCCCTGTGCTTTGCGGTCTGTGCGGCGTTTGCGATTATATCCGCCAGTGACGAGGGCTTTTCGGCAGCCTTGGGCTGTATCGGTTCGGGAGTGTACGACATAGCAGAGGATGCTGCGGGAGCTGATACGGCAGCCGTTGCAGGCGCAAATGAAGTAACAGGCACATCATCCGTATCAAATGGGATATCATCATCTGCGGTGTCATAAGCCGGTACAGGTTCTGTCGCTTTGCCTGAAAGACTGAAGGGGAGATCGGTTATCGAAAGCTTCTTCTTTTTCTGTGCCTGCTCACGAAGCTCTTCCTGATAGCGGTCAACTTCAAGCTGAGTCTGGTCGGCATAGTCAAGGTTATCCTCAGCAAAGTTCATCGGAACGGAGATCTCTGTGCTTTTTCCGCCGTTGATGGGTATGTCTATATTAAAATCGCCCCGTGCCTTGTCCGCGATATTTACGGGGACATCGGCATTTGGCACCGCTGCCATAGCAGGTGATACAGGAACAGGTGCGGGCTGCACGGGCAGTGTGCTCTTCTGCTGCCTTTTAGAGGGAAGAGGCTGCACAGGCACAGGCTTTTCCTGCTTTTGCGGCTTGGGCGGCTTCTGCGGTCTGGGATTTTTCGGAACATAATCCTTCACTGGAACATATTCAGGACGGGAGTCCGCAATGCTGAGCGCGATATTCCTGAAAAATTTCAGCACATCTATGAAGGTCTTGTTGGCAAGCATGAGCGCAAAGAACACTGCCGCAAGCACGATGACCACCGATGCGCCTACCTTGCCGAAAAGCAGCAGCAGCGGCACGCCGAACACGGCAGAGAATAGTCCACCGCCTCTGAATGACTTTCCGTTTTCAGCAAGCTCGCTTACGATCCTGCTGAACGCAAGGCTTTTGTTCACGCCCTCCGAGGAGAATATCTCCGCTGCGCCGCATATGATCAGCACAAACAGTATCCCCTGAAAGAGCTTGCCTATGACAGCGTTTTTGCCCTTGTCGAGCGCTATCATCACCGAAATATAGATAAACACAAAGGGTATGACTGCCACAGCCACTCCGAATGCACTGAGGAGGACATTGTGGACGAAAAGCCACGCTGATTCTCCGGTGATGAGTGTAAATGCCGCTATGAGTATACCCGTTACGAAAAGCAGCGTTGACCAGAATACCTTCCCGTCACCACTGCCGGATCTTTTCTTTGCCGCTGCGCTCTTTGATCTCGATGATCCTGATGAAGATCCCGAGGATGTGCGCCGCTTTTTGTTCGGAGCCTTTTTTGACTGACTTGCCGCCATATATGCACCTCTGAAGGTCTGACGACCGGAGGCGGGGTGTCGTCCGCCCTGCCGGTCAGATCATATTATAGATAAAATTGCCCGTTACATTCTCGTAAATGCCGATACCTGTCACCGCAAGGCCGAGAATGAGCGTATAAACAGCGAAAATGCCGAAACGGTCGGACTTTGTGAGCCACTTGATCAGAATAATGGCAAAATAGCCTGCCACAGCTGCCGTGATCATACCGACAACCAGCGGAACTGTCTCTGCCGATGTGATCACCGCTGTTTCGCCGGCATCAAGGAGCTCTGAGAGCGCACCTGCGAGTATTACGGGGATGCCGAGGATAAAGCTGTATTCTACGGAATCCTCGCGCTTCATACCGATTATCTGCGCACCTGAGATGGTGGAGCCTGAACGGGAAACGCCCGGGAGCAGTGCGATGCCCTGGAATGCGCCGATTATCACCGCATCAAGGGGAGAGAGGTTCTGAGTGGTCTTCAGCGCACGCCCCATCCGCTCATTCCTGCGGGATATGATACATCCTGCGGTGAGCACTGCGGAGGTGTAGAGAAAGCAGAGACCTTCTGCGATTATGTCGTTATCCTCTGAGACTCTTGTGAAAAGGTGACGGAATGCATAAAACACAAAAAGGGGCAGTATGGAAACGATAGTCATAAATATCATGTTCCGCGGGCCGTTCATCTTTTTGAAGCTGAATTTGCCCGTAAAGATATCCCTGAATATCAGGAAAAACTCCTTGATGAGCAGGCATATCTTTTTGCGGAATGCGATCACCACGGCAAGAAGTGTACCCAGATGGAGCATTACCGTGACAAATGTGGTGTTCTCGCCGCTGAGCCCTGTGAAATGCTGATAAAGGGACAGATGTCCCGAGCTTGAAACGGGAAGAAACTCCGTTGCACCCTGTATGATACCCTGAATTATTGCGTCTGTAATGGTCATATAAAACTCCTGCTGTATTATACGGAGAAGTGCCGTACTTATTTTGTCTCTTTGCTGTGTATCCCGCATTATGAGCAGGACACAGGCACTGCCCCCGGCCTGACCGGTGCAAAAAAGGACAGTGTGAAGCTACACTGTCCCATTATAGCAAATTTTCGCGTGAAAGTCAATTAAAATAAGTTACAAACCGATATAAAATAGTTACAAATAGATTACAGAACATCAAAAGCTTCAACGGAAGCAGAGTCCTGAATGTTTGCAAGTGTAACACCCTTGAGAGTCTTTCTTACAAGACCTGTGAGCGTTTTGCCCGGGCCGCATTCGGCGTAGCGCTCGAATCCGTTTTCGGAAAGCCATTCCAGCTCCGTTGTGAAGCGCACGGGGGAAACGATGTGCGCTGCAAGCCTTTGTGCGAAATTATCGGTATCGGTTATGGGCTTGCCTGTGATATTGGAAAGCATGGTGATCTGCGGCATTTTATAAGAGATCGTCTGTGCGAAGGGGAGAAATTCATCTGCTGCGCTCTGCATGAGCTTTGAATGGAATGCGGATGATACATTGAGCTTTATCGCTCTTGCGCCCTGTGCGGCAAGTGCCTCGGATGCTGCCTGAGCCGCTGCTGCTTCGCCTGCAATAACGGTCTGCACCGATGAATTGTAGTTGACGGGGAGAACATAGCCCTCTGTTTCCACGCAGATCTTTTCGATATCCTCCACTGATGCGCCTATGATCGCATACATAGCTCCGTCGGAGCTTTCGGATGCCTTCTGCATAGCCTCACTTCTTGCCTTGATGAGCCTGAAGCCGTCTTCCAGTGTGACTGCTCCGGAATACACCAGTGCGGCATATTCTCCGAGGGAATGGCCTGCAACGGCCTGTGCATCCAGCCCCCTTTCCCTGAGTGCGAATGCGGCACTGAGGGATACTGCCATTATGGCAGGCTGGGAGATGACTGTGCGGGAAAGCTCATCTGCCCCTGCGCTGCGGCATTTTTCCAGAAGGTCAAAACCCAGTATATCCGATGCGGCTGTGAACACATCAGCCGCGCATATATAGCTCTGTGCAAGGGACACGCCCATGCCTTCGCACTGGGAGCCCTGTCCCGAGAATAACAGCACTGTTTTCATATATTGATCCGTTTTCTGCGGAAAGCACCGCAGAAAACCCTCCTTTCGGTGTGATATGAAGCGGGCAAAGCCCGCTGTTACCCGTACTTTAATTTGTCAGGGAACGAGCTTTTGCAGCTCGGAGCATTTATGCCTGCTATTAATTTACAATAAGGCAGGCAAAGCCCGCTGTTACCCGTACTCGCCCTGCTGGTTTTTATCAGAAGCATTCCCTGCTCTTGCAGCGGTTGCATCTTTCTATATGTGCTTTGAGCTTGGAAAATGATTCCCTGCTGATATCATGCTCCAGCTTGCAGGCATCCTCTGCGGCAAGGTCATCGTCAACACCCATGTCCACAAGCCAGTCGGTGAGGACAACATGTCTTTCATATATGCTTTCAGCGATTATGCTGCCGGCCTGTGTAAGGGTGATATATCCGTCATTGTTTATCCTGATGAATCCGCCTTCTTTGAGCAGTCCCATTGCACGGCTGACGCTGGGCTTGGTCACGCCCATCTCCCTTGCAACATCAACGGAGCGCACCTCGCCCGATCTTCTGGATATTACAAGTATAGCTTCAAGATAATCCTCGCCTGATCTTCTCAGTTCCTTCATAAGTCCTCCTATCTGAGATAAGGGAATCTGTACTGCACTACCTTCCAGTTTTCCATGCCCAGTGTACTGATAATGAAATTTCCGCCGTCTGTGTAGCCTGTCATATTGCCGTTCTCGTCATACTGCTCCTGCCGCGATCTGAACAGCATTGAGTTTTCCGTGATCTCCATATCCGTAAAGGTGAGTATGCCCAGTGTGACATCATAGTCAAGACATTCATCCCTGCTGTAGAGCCGCCCCAGATGATCGCGGTAATCCTGCGGGGCATTCTCCATCAGGCTTTCCGAAAGCGAGCCTGTGAATACGGAGTCCAGATATTTTTTCAGGTCGCGCACATTCCTGAGCCTTGAATCGACGGAAAAATAGTAGCTTTCTGCGCCGCTTTCATCCGTAAGCTCGATATAGTCGGTATCTGATATACCCGGCATAAGCTCCACGGTCATATACTGTGCGGCGGTGTTTGCCGCAGCAAGATATGCGTAGCCGAAATAGAGCGGATTGCCTGTGGTTATCTGCTCGTAGTCTATGATAAATCTGTACTGTATCGGGTCAAACGCCATGGATTTGATCTTAACCCGTTCATGTGCGGGAAGGAAATTCCCGTCCTCGCCGTAAATATCGCCCACTATGATCTCGTAGATGAATTTGTTGGCGGAGGTGTGATTAAGGCGTATCCTGTCAAGGTAATCGAGCTTCACAGTGCCCGTTGTGCCGGTTTTGTCGTAAATGGCTATCTCCCTGAGATTGCCTTCGTCATCTGCGGCGAAATATCTTCCCGCAGTGGGCGGGATATCGTCATCATCCGAGATACGGCGGAACATGACCTCGATAAGGTCGGGAACATCCGTGCGGTCAAAATCGTTCCTGATGATATTCACCGCCTGAGATGCATTTGTGGCCTTGTCCGGAAAGATCACCTTGTATCCCTCCGGCGGAGATACTTCAAAATTCCTGCGGGAATAGTCGCTGCCTTCGAGTGTCAGAAGGGCAGAGCCGTTTTCCTGCACCGCAACGGTGGTAAGAAAGTTTTCCTTTTCGCCTTTGAGGATGAATGAGTATGAGGAGAATTTCTCCGTGCCGTCTGCGTAGGAAAAATACGGCTTGTTCTCCCGCATATCCCCGGGCAGCGCTTCGTTTTTGTTCCCCGCTGCATAGCAGGAGCAAAGCACCAGTCCGCACAGCAGGGGAGAGATCATTTTAAGCTTTGTTTTCATCCGCATTTTCCGCACCGCTGTTTTTCTTTCTGAATACGAGCAGCTTGCTCACAAAATAGTTGAGTATCAGCACCACGATGTTTGCAAGCAGCTTTATCACCACTTCATTTAGGTGCAGCTTATCCACGAATACGAACATTATCAGAAGCTCGCAGCCGAAGGAAAAAAGCCTGCCGCTCGTAAATGTAACAAACTCCCTGAATATGCCTTCCTTGCCCTGCGATTCAAATACAAAGTATTTGTTGGTGAAAAATGCGAATATCACCGCAGTCACCCATGCGAATGCAGCCGCACCCGAGGATGATACACGGGAGGTCTCCTCAGCCAGCCTCAGAGCTTCGAAGAGCCCTGTCCCTTTCGGAATATCCGTAAAGGCAAGGCGCAGGCCGAAATGGGCGACATAGTTTATAACGGTGGCCAGCGCACCGTAAAAAATATATATTATCGCATTCTCGAATTTGAGAAGCAGATCCTCCAGCGGCTTCGGGAAGATCGAATATATCTTTCTGAAAAATGCTTTATTCATACACACCGATCCTGCTGTCAGATCCTTTTCTTGCCCTTCTGAGCCGCATAGCAAAATGCAGCTGCTATGAGCGTGGGGCAAAGCTTTGAGCCCACTGCAACGAGCTTGGCCGAAGCTGAGGGTATTATCACGGGGATGCCGAGCTTCATGCCGATTATGGCGCTGTCAACACACTGCGTGGCAGTGAGTCCCTTGTAAAATCCCGTTATGCCCGCGTTGTGGTTGAAATTCGTGTCAACGGGGCCGGGGCAGAGAACGCTTACTTTGACAGGGCTGCGCTTTATCATGAGCTCCGCCCATACAGCCTCGGTCTGTCTTATCACATAAGCCTTTGAGGAGTAGTACCCTGACATGAGAGGGCCGGGAAGAAAGCCCGCTATGGAGCCGACATTGAGGATATAGCCTCTTCCGCGCTGCTCGAAGTATTTTAGGAACAGCTTGAACAGGATATGCACTGCCCTCACATTGAGATCTATCATTTTTATCTCGCGGCCGAGCCCGCCCTCGGAAAATTCTCCGTAGATGCCCATGCCTGCGTTGTTTATGAGAATATCGGGCTTGTATGCCCTTGCCCATGCGTAAAGGCTCAGACATCCCTTGACCGTGGAAAGATCAGCCCTTACCCATGCAGCGCCGCCCAGCTCATCCGAAAGGCTTTCAAGAGCCTCGGCATTTCTGCCGGTGAGCAGTACCTTATAGCCCATTTTTGAAAAGCGGCGGGCAAATTCCGCGCCAAGCCCCGAGCTGGCACCCGTTATCAGCACTGTTCTCTTGTCTTCGAGAAAATTAGACATACACACACCGTCAATCTATTATCATCTGGCAGGCACGCATCGCGTCAAGAGCGGTGCTGTGGGATTCAGGGGTAACTCCTGCGCAGCAGCCGCTGATTATCCTGACAGTCACCTCCGGGAAGAATGCACGCAGTATCATTGCGTTGGATATAACGCAGATATCCGTGCATACGCCGATGATCTGGAATTCTTCGATATTTTCCGCGCCGATCTTTTCGGCGATCTTCACGGGAAGATCCTTAGAGCCGAAGGTGAGCTTTTCAACTGGGGTATATTCGCCGCCCAGTGCCTCTTCAACGACAGGATCGAGCCTGTGCCCCCATGTGCCCTTTATGCAGTGAGCCACAGGAAGAGCCTTTCCCTCCCGTGTTTCGGCGTAATTTTCAAAATGTGTGTCCAGTGTGGCGAATATGGGTTCGCCGGACGCACGGAATTCCTTTATTTTTTCCGCCGATCTCACCGCTGCTTCTGCACATTGTGTGTTTCCGAGCGCTCCTGTGGTGAAATCGTTCTGAAGATCGACAACTATAAGTACTCTCATGTGTCAGCGCCCTCCTGATCCTCTTCCTGCGAATAGCGGTTTACGATACTTCCCTGTTCGGCAAGAAGATGGTGCTTTGAAAGGTAATTGTATATAAATTCATATGAAAATTCCGAATTTGCCCGCACACCGTGGCGGCTCGCCAGCTCCTCGGAATAATCGCTGAGAGGATACAGGCGTATATCGGAATAGCTTGCATCGTAATGGGTTATGACGGGAATGAATGATATCATCGTCACACTCGGGCGCTCTCCGTCGAGATCAAGCTCGAAATCAAGTATGCCGCCGATAAGGTTCCTGCCCACATTCTGTGCCGAGATGAAGTTGCCAAGCGAATATGCGCAGAGGGTGCTGCCGCCGTCACGACGGCCTATCCATTCAATATCCCGCAGTACATGAGGATGAGTGCCGAGGATAACATCTGCGCCCGCATCCGCGAACTTGAGTGCCAGCGTTCTCTGTGAATCCGAGATGATATCCGAATCCTCAACGCCCCAGTGGAGCAAAAGCACCACCGCGTCGGACATTCCCGCTGCTCTTGTTACCTCTTTGAGCGCCAGATCTATCGCTTCCTCATTGGCGATGCTGCCTACGGTCATAAGCGAATCTGAGGGCAGGCGCAGGCCGTTGAAGCTTTCGGTATATGCGAGAAAGGCTACTTTCATGCCGTTTTTCTCGACTATCCTGATATTGTTGCGGTCTCTTTCGTCGTGATATGCGCCGACACGGATATATTTCCGCCTGTCATAGTATCTCAGACACGCATCAAGGCCGTCAGCGCCCTTGTCCAGCACATGGTTGTTGGCCATGCCGAACACATCAAAGCCCAGTCTGCTCATATGGTCGCCAAGCTCCATGGGGCTGTTGAAGGTGGGGTAGGTATCGGGCTCGTATTCATCGTTGCAGATGAGCGTTTCCTGATTTATCACGGATATATCCGCCTTGTCAAGCAGGTCGGCAACATTTGCGTATGCAAATGAGAAATCATAATCCATCCCGTCAACGCTTTCGGCACGCCGTGCAGCCTGCTTGTAAATGGATGAATGTATCAGATTATCCCCGACTGCGGTGAAGGTGACTTTCGGTATCGGTGCAGGCTCGGTTTCAGCAGGAAGCGGCTCGGTGTCCTCTGCCTGTGCTTCGGTCTCCGGCACCTCCGCTGCTGTTGTCTGCTCCTGTACGGATCGCTCCTCAGTGCCTGTTGCTGCCGTAACGGATACACTGTGGTCGGGTGATATGATCTGGGTTTCGTTTGTCTGCCCTGCTGTCCCTGAGCTGCACGCGCAAAGCATCATCACTGATACTGCCGCAGTCACAGCTTTGATTTTTCTGAGATCAAGCTCCATAATCATCATCTTTTTTTGAAGAAATTTCTGTGCTTTATCTTGTTTATGAGCGGTACGAATATCTGTGCTTTGCCGAAAAATATAAGGTAGGTGAGTATCGAAGGAATTACGAACCAGTTGCCGAGGATGAGCCATATGAGCATCAGCACTGCATAGGCTATCGCAAGCACGCGCACCTCGATAGGCAGCACCATATAGAGATTTATCTGCTCTCTCGGACATAATGTTCCGTAGACCAGTATCAGTGAAAGAAACATATAGTAGTTCACTGCGTAGCCCAGCAAAAAGCCCATCGCCACGGAAAGCAGCCAGTTCACGATAAGGTAGTGGGTGAGCCTGTCCGCGCCCCACACGGCCTCGATAGTGCGGCTTATGGATATATAGAAGAGTATGGAAACGACTATCCAGACAGGGTGGGGATTTACGGGCTCTCCCAGAAATGTGATCACTCTCCAGACCTGGCCTGTAAGTATCTGTGCGCGGGAGAAGGTTATTATCTCGCCTAACTGTCCCTTTGTGAGAAGGTCTGCCACGAACACAAGGCCTTGTGTGAAGCAGATATACATCATCAGGTTGGGGACGGCTATTTTATTGAGGAAGCGCCTGAGCTTGAAATTCACTCCGCTGCCCCCCCGCAAAGATCGCGGCAGTCCTCGCTGCAGCCTGAATCGGGAGCCTGTATCGCAGCGGCATTGTCCTCTGCCTCCATAGCCTTCAGTGCCTGTATATAGATCGCACATTCAAGGCGCTTTTTCTCCATTTCGCAGGAAAGCTTGTGGGAGCGCAGGATATCTCCCATATATTCATAGTTGTTGGCGTTGCAGCCGCCGGAGCAGTAGAATCTTGCCCAGCATCTGCGGCAGTCTTCCTTGGAGTAGATATGTGCTCCCGCAAATCTCTCCTTCATCTTCATGTCAAATTCTCCGGTGAGGATATTTCCCATGAGATATTCCTTTTTGCCCACGAACTGGTGACAGGGGTATATATCCGCATCGGGTGTGACTGCGATGTATTCATTTCCGCAGCCGCAGCCTCTCAGACGCTTTATTGCGCAGGGACCCTGGTTAAGGTCGAGCATAAAGTGGAAGAAATTGAAATGTCTGCCCTGCTTGTCGTTTTCAATGAGCATCCTTGTCAGGCGCTCATATTCGTTGAACACCTTGGGAAGCTCCTTTTCGGTGATGGCATAATCCCTGTCATGCTCGGCCACAACAGGCTCGACAGATATCTGATCGAAGCCTATATCTCTCATATGGAACACATCATCGGCAAAATCAAGATTATACTTGGTGAATGTGCCTCTGACATAGTAATCCTTGAAATTGCGCTTCTGCGCGAGCTTTAAGTAATTGGGAACGATCTTGTCATATGTGCTCTTGCCGTCATATCTGTGGCGCATCCTGTCGTTTACCTCTTTGCGCATACCGTTGGTGGTTATTGTGAAGCGGAAATGCTTGCCGTATTCCTTCTCACGCTCTCTGCCGTATGCCACGATACCGCGCACTACATCCCAGTTGAGCAGGGGCTCGCCGCCGAAGAAATCCACTTCCAGATTTTTTCTGTTGCCTGAATTTTCAAGAAGGTAGTCAAGAGCTGCCTTTCCGATATCAAGGCTCATCAGCTTTTTGCCAAGGCAGTAGTCGCCCTGTCCTGCAAAGCAGTAGCTGCACCACAGGTTGCAGTCCATTGCCACGAGCAGACACATGGATTTGATGGGAGCGGCTACCTGATATTTAGCGAATTTTTCGTAATCATCGGGGCTGAACAGGATCCTGTCGTTGTAAAGCTCAACTATTTCCTCGTAGCAGGAGAGGATATCCTCCTCGGAATAGAACCTTTTGAGCTTGTCTACCACAGCATCGGGGCATTTTTCCTCAAACGGAGGCTCGATATTGTCGAGCATATCATAGGTGAGCTCATCTACTATATGTACGCCGCCGCTGTTGACATCGAGTACGATATTGCAGCCGCCAAGTTTATACTTATGTATCATCAAAATTCCTCCGTGTGCTGTGGGTACAGCCTTCGTGCCCGCAGTTGCTGACAGGCCGGTATTGATGGGAGCAATGAAAAACTCATGCATCCCCTATATGTTTTTATATGTTTCTTCCCCGCCTGCGGCGACCGGGCTTGTATGCACAAAAAGGACAAGAGAACCCCCTTGTCCTTTTCTTTGCAGCCCGTATGCGCTTATTCCTTGTCGGAATTCTCGCACTTCTGGTTAGCAACGGTGCAGGAAGTCTTGCAAGCTGACTGACATGATGCCTGGCACTGTCCGCAGCCGCCCTTAGCCGCACTCTGCTTGAGATTTGCCTTGTTGATGGTTCTGATGTGCTTCATCAAAGAGCTCCTCCTCAGTTTATAATTTATACCATTTTAGCACATTTTGGTTCTGATTTCAATAACGGCGGCATATATTTGTTATAATGCACAAATATCACTTATAATAGGTTTTGGTAATAGTCATTGTAACCGATTACAGATATTGCTGTTATGAGCGGCTGTCAAGCCTGCGTCTCCTCCGCTTTTTTTGCCGAAATGTAGTTTTTCTGCCTTTCCAGCCGCATTTTTATCAGAAGGATAAAGCTTTGCGGCGCAGTAACCTTTATCATGGGGCCGAATGACAGGATGCGTATGAGCAGCTCGGTCTCATCTTCCCGTTCGTAGCGTATGCAAACATGGTAGCTGCGGTCACCTGTTTTTATCACCTGCTTTTCAAAGTGTGCAAAGTGCATGAGCACTCTTTCAAGGGCGTTTCTCGTGTCAAACAGGTCAAATTCCACCTCGGCGGAGCTTTTTTTCTGCGTTCTGCTGACGGTAAGACCGTGCTCGCTGAGGCGGCACTCGATTATCCTTCCCAGATTTATTACATAGGAGCGGGATGCGCTGTCACCTGTGAGCCTGAATTTATCATCCTTTTCGGAGTATTCGAGCAGCCGCGGTATCAGCCTTATCCTTGATTGCGTGCCCTTTCTGTTCGGTATGGTGATATCAAGGGGATGCCCGCTTCGCAGTGCAGTCCTTATCGTCCGGAAATTTTGGATGTAGTCTTCATCCTCAAAGGGATCGCCGTCGGAGTATTTGTCGAAAACACAATGATCCTCCGGAGTAAAAAGGGGCTTTACATCCGCAAGCTCTGCGGGAATATCATCACAGAAGAGCCGCATCCGCGGATCGAGGAATACAGCCTTCAGCCAGCGCTTTTCAAGTGTCGTCAGCGGCAGCTCGGGCGGGTGCATCACAGGCGTTGTGCCGTCCTTGTAAAGCAGCTGCCAGCGCTGTTCCTTGAGCGCAGGCTCTATGGTCAGTATACTCTCGCTGAATGCGTTCTCCTGAACGATGCGACGCAGCTCACCGTCATCAACGGGATGGTCTGCGGCAGCGCGGAGTATTTTTGCAACAGCGTTGTAGTATGTGCTGTAAAGCTCGCTGAAAAGCATTCAGACCATCCTTTCATTCGTACATTTCATACATCCGCTGCAGATCGTCAAGAAAGCGCTTTTCTATCAGGGAATCGGATATGTGTATCTCGGTGATGCGGCAGATAAAGGTGCGCACCCACGGGATAAGCTCGGATACATTGAACACATCCGCGGAAAATCTCGCTGTGTTTTCGTCGAGACTTTCCACCGTGCCGCAGCGCTTTTCGCGGATGAGCCTTTGCAGGATATGGCTCTCATCCGCATCATAATGCACGGTAAAGTCGATATGCCCCATTCGCTCTGAGGAGAGGCTCTCGGTGCTCACACCCCATATATGGGCGCAGATATTGTCAAGAGCGGCGCGGCGTTCGTCAAAGGCAGGGCATATGTCACCTGCCTTTACAGAAACTATCCTGTCTGTGCGGTAGGGCGTTATCCTGCGGAATTTCGGATCATAGGCCATAAGGTACTGTCTGCCGTTCTGGGCGCTTATCATCACCCGCAGGGGTACAACAACGCAGACCGTTTCGTTATGACTGCGGTTCTCGCTCGTGAGCTCGATAAAACGCTTTTCGCCCATAGCCTCAAAGATCGTACAC